>NZ_JBFUHU010000113.1:0-10245 GCF_056402235.1 Cellulomonas sp. P4_B5_2 | reverse complement strand
GTCGCCGAGCTGCTCGACCAGGTCCGTGAGGGTCTCCGGGCCGCGGGAGTTGCTGACGACGACGTCGTAGCCGTGCGAGATCGCGAGCTGGGCGAGCGTGCCGCCGATGTGGCCTGCGCCGATGAATCCGATAGTGGTCATGGGTCACCGCAACCTCCACGACCGGGCGGGTGTTCCCGCGTAGCCTCGGCGGGTGACCCGATCCGCACCGCACGCGTGGCACGGCGTGCCGACGCCGGACGGCCCGACGGTCGTCGTCGGCGTGCTCCCGGGGCAGTCGCCGACCGTCGTGCAGCAGGCCGCGGGTCTCGCTCGCGCGATGCGCGCCGACCTCGTGTGCGTGTGGTCCGACGCCGCGCGCACCGTCGTCGCGCGGGAGCCGGACGGCACCCTCGTGACCACCCCGCTCGACCCGGACCACGTCGACGATCCCGGCGACGAGGTCGAGAGGTCCGTGGCCGTGGAGGTCGAGCGGAACCTCGAGGGCTCCGACGTGCCGTGGCGGTTCGTCTACACGGTCGGTGAGGCCTCGCGCGAGCTGGGCCGCGTCGCGGGCGACGCCGGCGCGGCGATGATCGTGGTCGGCAGCCGGCGCCCCGGGCTCGGCGGGTGGATGAACCATCTGATCGGCGGCTCGACGGCCGGCCACCTCGCCCACACCCAGCCGCTGCCGGTCACGATCGTCCCGCAGGAGCATCGGTGACGCGATCCCCGCACCTCGATCCGAGGCTGGTCGCGGTCGTGGCGCTGGGCGGAGCGGTGGGGACGACGGGCCGCTGGGCGGTCGCCGAGTGGCTGGGCACGTCCCCCGGCGGGTGGCCGACGGCGACGTTCGTCGTGAACGTCCTCGGGTCGTTCCTGCTCGGCGTCCTGCTCGAGGCGCTGCTGCGGCGCGGGGAGGAGTCGCGACGGGGTCGGCTGGTGCGGCTCGGCGCCGGCACGGGGGTGCTCGGCGGGTTCACCACGTTCTCCAGCCTGGCCCTCGAGCTGGAGCGACTGCTCGCGGCCGGTCAGGTGACCATGGCCGTGGCCTACGGGGTGCTGAGCGTGGTGCTCGGGCTGCTCGCCTGCGTCGCCGGCGTCGCGCTCGGTTCGCGGCGGGTGCGATGACCGTCCTGCTCATCGCCCTCTTCGGCGGGATCGGTGCCGCCACCCGGTTCGTCGTCGACGGCTCGGTCCGCTCGCGGTGGAACCGGGTGTTCCCGCTGGCCACGCTCGCGGTGAACGTGTCGGGGTCGTTCCTCATCGGCCTGCTCGCCGGCGCGCACGTCTACCACGGGCTCGGCGAGACCTGGCAGGTGGTGGCCGCGACCGGGTTCTGCGGCGGGTACACGACGTTCTCCACGGCGATGGTGGAGACCGTCCGGCTGATCCAGGCGGGCGAGCTGCGCCGCGCCACTGCGAACGCCGTCGGCTCGGTGCTGCTCTGCCTCGGCGCCGCGGCGTCGGGCGTCGCGCTGATGGCTCTCTAGACGCGCGTCAGGCGCACGCGGCAGTCGTCGCGCTCGTCGACCAGGAACTCGATCTCCAGCGCACCGGGAGCGTCCTGCTCCAGCTCCGCGAGCAGCCGGACCGGCTTGTGCGGTGCGACGAGGATCATGGACTGGCCGACGGGGATCGCGCTGAACGCACCGCGGATCGCCGCGTGCCGGACCGGGCGCGGCAGGCTGCGCGCGTCGACCACGATCTCCTCCTCGGACGCGTGCCCGCAGCCGCACACGTGGCCCTCGGTCGCCGCGGCGGGCGTGCCGGTCGAGATCTCGACGTGCTGCGTGGTCATGAGGTCCTCCGAGGTCGGTGACGGGCGCCCCCCGAGTATCCGGCGCCCCCTCCTCCCGAGACCGGGACCTAGGGCTCTACAGCGCCGGCTCCAGGAGCCAGTCGAGCACCTGGTCGGCGGACCAGCCGTCGGGGTACAGCTCGGCCAGGCGGCTCGCGCCGTCGAGGTCCGTGCCGAGGGTGACCAGCGCCTCCTCCTCGCGCCCGTCGGGCCGGGTCTGGCCCAGACCGACGTCAGCCGAGAGCGCGTTGCACAGGCACACCCGGCCCTCGGTGTCCTGCTCGGAGCCGCCCTTCTTGACGTACATGGCGACCGGTTCGGCCGGGCACCGGAACCCCACCCGGTTGTCGTCCCTCAGGTACGGCGACCRCAGGTAGCCCAGGTCGCAGAGGCGCGGCCGGGCGCTGCGGATCGCGGGGTCGGAGAGCGTGCCGGTCAGCTGGGCGACCTTGAACGGGAAGCCCGTCGGGGAGGCGTCCCCGTCGGTGAGGACCTCGAGCTCGCCGGCGCGCAGCAGGGCGAGGAGGCGGTCGCGCAGCTCGTCGGTCAGGCCCGAGTCCGAGCTGAGCGCGAAGGCGGTGCCCACCTGGACGCCGGTCGCGCCGGCGGCGAGGGCCTCCTGGACCGCCTCGGGCGTGCCCAGCGACCCGGCGAGCCAGAACGGCAGGCCGACCGCGGCGACCTTGCTGACGTCCGCCTGGTCCCGGGCGCCGAACACCGGCTGGCCGCGCTCGTCGCGCACCGGGCGACCCCGCGGCGGAGCGTTGTGACCGCCCGCGCGAGGGCCCTCGATGACGAACCCGTCCGGGCGGATCGTGGGGTCACGGGTGAGGTAGGCGGCCAGGACCTCGCTCGACACGATCGCGAGGAACAGCGGTCGGTCCAGCGCCGGCAGGTCGGGGCCGAGCAGGTCCGGCGGGYCGATCTCGACCACGTGGTCACCGCCGGGGTCGCCGGCGACGTCGACGGGCAGCTGCGTGGGGCGGTTCGCGGCGAGCTCGTCGAGCAGGTGCGGCAGGTGGCGCGGGATGCCGGCGCCGACCAGCACCGCGTCGACCCCGGCGAGCATGGCGCCGTACACCGCCGCCGGCATCGCCATCTGGACCTTCTCCAGGCAGTTGATGCCGATCGGGCCGTCGTGACCCTCCTTGGCCAGCCACACCTCGACGAAGCTGGCCAGCACGGTCAGCTCCTGGACCGAGCGCCCCGGGCGCATGCTCAGCCGCGGGACCGGTGTGTACGCCACGCCCGCCGCGCGGCCACCCGGGCGCAGGTGCCGCTTGAGCACGCGCTCGACGATCGCCGGGACGGGGAACGCGGCCATCGCGCGGCGGACCGAGCCGTCGAGGTCACCGTCCTCGAGCCGGCGGGCCAGCACGAGGTCCAGCGCGGTGCCGGACACGACGCCCAGCTGCCCGCGACGCGCGACCGCGGACGCCAGGCGCCACGACGAGACCGCGACGCCCATCCCGCCCTGGATGATCGYCGGCAGCGCGCGGCGCAGGGACCGGACGGGCGGTGGTGTCGGCATCGGACCTCTCCAGACCTACGGGAGCGTAAGTTACGCAACCGTAGGTGAAAGGTCCGGCGTGGAGCCGGGACCAACGACCCTGGCTGTCACATCCCCATCGCGTGGACGCCGCCGTCGACGTGCACGATCTCGCCGGTGGTGGCGGGGAACCAGTCCGAGAGCAGCGCGACCACCGCGCGGGCGGTCGGACCGGCGTCGCCGACGTCCCAGCCCAGGGGAGCCCGAGCATCCCAGCCGCCCTCGATCGCCTCGAAGCCGGGGATCGCCTTGGCCGCGGTCGACCGGATCGGGCCGGCCGCGACGAGATTGCAGCGGATCCCGTCGGGCCCGAGGTCGCGGGCGAGGTAGCGGGACGTCGACTCCAGGGCCGCCTTGGCCACGCCCATCCAGTCGTAGACCGGCCATGCGACGGTCGCGTCGAACGTCAGGCCGACCACCGAGCTGCCCCGGACCATGAGCGGCTGCGCGGCGACGGCCAGCGCCTTGAGCGAGTACGCCGAGATCTCCAGGGCCGTGGCCACATCGGACCACTCGCCGCCGAGGAAGTTCCCGCCGAGCACCGCCTGCGGGGCGAAGCCGATCGAGTGGACCACCCCGTCGAGCCGGTCGGCGTGCTCGCCGACCGCACCCGCGAGCGCGGCCAGGTCCTCGGCCGAGGTGACGTCGAGGCGGACCACCGGTGCCGGTGCCGGGAGGCGTCGGGCGATGACCTCGGTCAGCCGCTGCTGGCGTCCGAACGAGGTGAGCACCACCTGGGCGCCCTGCTCCTGCGCCAGCCGGGCGACGTGGAACGCGATCGAGCCCTCGGTGAGCACGCCGGTCACGAGGATCGTCTTGTTGTCGAGCAGCGCCATGGCGTCGACGGTAGCGCCCGGGGGACGGTTGCCTTGGGTCGTCCGGCCGGATGATCCCGTCGGACGACGTGGTAGATGCGCCGGACCGCACGATCGTGCTATTCATGGACTATGGGCAAAGGTGACGACACGCGTCAGGCGGTGATCGACCAGGCGGTCGAGATCGCCGGGCGCCTCGGCGTCGCCGGTCTGACCATCGGCACGCTCGCGTCCGCCACGGGCATGTCCAAGTCCGGCCTCTACGCGCACTTCCGGTCCAAGGAGGCGCTCCAGCTGGCCGTGCTCGCGAGCGCGCGGGAGCACTTCGTCGACCAGGTGATCCGCCCGGCGCTCGCGGCACCCCGTGGTGAGCAGCGCGTCCGCACCCTGTTCGAGCGGTGGCTCACCACCTCGTCCTCCGGTGCGGCCGGCTGCCTGTTCGTGTCGGCGGCCACGGAGTTCGACGACCAGCCCGGCCCGGTCCGCGACCAGCTGGTCCGGGACCACTGGGACCTCGCCGAGTCGCTCGCGCAGGTCTACCGCTCCGGTGCCAAGGACGGGGCGTTCCGGGACGATCTCGCGCCCGAGCAGTTCGCGCACGACCTGCACGGGCTGATGCTCGCGCACTTCCACGCCTTCCGGCTGCTGCGTGACCCGGCGGCCGAACCGCACACCCGCTTCGCCTTCGAGCGGCTGCTGCAGTCCCTCCTCCGCTGACTTCCCCTGGGAGACCTGAAATGACCCAGCTGTCGACCGAAAAAAGCACGACCGTTCGTACGCAGCTCCCGCCCGTCCCGCCGCTGGTCCGGTCCGCGGTGCGGGCCCTGGACCGGGTGGCCCCCGAGCTCGTCGCCCGCGGGGCGCTGCGGCTCTGGTGCACCCCTGCTCGCGCGAAGCACCCGTCGGCCATCCCCGGCGGCACCGCGTTCCGCACCGGTCCCATCGTCGGGCAGGTCTGGGGCGACGGACCGAGCGTCTACCTGGTGCACGGCTGGGGCGGCCACCGCGGGCAGCTGCGCTCGCTGGTCGAGCCGCTCCTGGCGGCGGGCCTCCGGGTGGTCGCGTACGACGCACCCGCGCACGGCGACTCGGGGCCTGGCGCCCTCGGTCGCCGGCGGACGACCCTGCCCGAGATGATGTCCGCGCTCGGCACGGTCATCGACGCGCACGGTCCGGCCCACGCGGTCGTCGGCCACTCCATGGGCGCGGCCGCGAGCGCGCTCGCCGTCCTGGACGGGACGCCGACCGAACGGCTCGTGCTGGTCACGCCGCTGGCCGACCCGTCCACCTACACGGTGGGCTTCGCGCACACGCTGGGGTTCAGCGAGCGGACCCGGCACCGGTTCGTCGTCCGCATGGAGAAGCTGGCGGGCCGCCGGCTGGCGGACCTCGACATCCCCGTGCGGGCCGCCAACGCGCGCCGGCCGCTGCCCGCGACGCTCGTGCTGAGCGACCGCGCCGACAAGGAGGCCGACCACGCCGACGGCACCCGCATCGCCCGCGCGTGGCCGGGTGCGGAGCTGGTGGTCAGCGACGGGCTGGGCCACCGCCGGATCCTGCGGGACGACGAGACGATCAAGCGGATCGTCGCGCACGTGACCGGCTAGTCGGCGTCCGACTCCAGCAGGGCGCTGACCGGGACCGTGCAGGCCTCACCGCGCCACGCCTCGAGGCCCTCGCGCACCGCGAACCAGGCGATGACCAGCGCGGCGAGCGGATCGGCCCACGTCCACCCGAGGGTGCTGTTCAGGACGAGGCCCACCAGCAGGACGCCGGACAGGTAGGCGCAGAGCAGGGTCTGCTTCGAGTCGGCGACCGCCGAGGCGGAGCCCAGCTCGCGTCCGGTCCGGCGCTCGAACCAGGAGAACAGCGGCATGATCACCAGGCTCGCGGCGGCGAGCACGATGCCGACCGTCGAGTGCTCCGGCTCGGAGCCGCCGAGCAGCGTCCGCACCGAGTCGAGGGTGACCACGAGGGCGAGCCCGAAGAACGAGACGGCGATCAGTCGCAGGGCGGTGCGCTCGCGGCTCTCGGGGTCGGGTGCCGCGAACTGCCACGCGACCGCGGCGGCCGACAGGACCTCGACCACCGAGTCGAGCCCGAACGCCAGGAGTGCCGACGACGATGCCATCCGCCCGGCGACCAGAGCGACGACCGCCTCGACCACGTTGTAACCGATGGTCAGGGCGACGACCCATCGGATGCGCCGCTGCAGGACCGTGCGTCGGGTCAGGAGCACGTGCACCCCGCCGATCCGCAGCAGGTGGGGTCGACGGTGACGACGAGCCGGAGCAGGTCGTCGAGGGCAGGCGCCAGGTGGGCGTCGGCCAGCCGGTACCAGGTCCGCCGGCCGTCCGGGACCGCCTCGACCAGGCCGCAGCCGCGCAGGCAGGCGAGCTGGTTGGACATCACCTGACGGGAGACGCCGAGCGCGTCTGCCAGGTCGGACGGGTAGGCCGGGGCCTCGCGCAGGACGAGCAGGACGCGGGTGCGGGTCTCGTCCGAGAGCGCGTGCCCGAGCCGCGCGAGCGCGGCCGTGTGGGTGAGGGTGACCGTCTCCATGGACGCGAGAGTACAGACAATCGTGTATTCATTGCTTGCGTAGATGCGCAATGATGGAAGGATGCTCAGCCCGCTCAGACACCCGGTGTACCGCAGGCTCTTCGCCGCGCAGGTCGTGGCGCTCGCCGGGACCGGGCTGGCGACGGTCGCCCTCGGTCTCCTGGCCTACGACCTCGCGGGCGCCGACGCGGGCTCGGTGCTGGGCACGGCCCTGGCGATCAAGATGCTCGCGTACGTCCTCGTCGCGCCGGTCGCGGCCGTCGTGGTGGCGCGCCTGCCCCGGCGCGCGGTGCTCATCGGTGCGGACCTGGTACGGCTGCTGGTGGCCTCGATGCTGCCGTTCGTCGGCGAGGTCTGGCAGGTGTTCGTCCTGATCTTCGTGCTGCAGGCGGCGTCGGCGACGTTCACCCCGACCTTCCAGTCGGTGATCCCGCAGGTGCTTCCCGACGAGGACGACTACACCTCCGCGCTGTCCCTGTCCCGGCTGGCCTACGACCTCGAGGCGGTGCTCGCACCGGTGCTCGCGGCGGCCCTGCTGCTCCTGGTCCCGTCCGACGCGCTCTTCATCGGCACCGCGATCGGGTTCGCCGGGTCCGCGCTGCTGGTGGGCTCGGTGGTCCTGCCGCGCGGGGTTCCACCCGTCCAGGGGCGGTTCACGCACGAGGTGCGGCGGGGTGCCGCTCTGTTCGTCCGGACGCCGGCGCTGCGGCCGGTGCTCGCGCTCAACCTGGTGGTCGCGGCCGCCGGGGCGTTCGTGCTGGTGCAGACCGTGGTGATCGTCCGCGGTGAGCTCGGTCTCGGSGACGGCGTCGTCGCGCTGGTGCTTGCCGCCAACGGGCTCGGCTCGATGGCGGCGGCGTTCACGCTCCCGCGGCTGCTGCGCCGGATCGCCGAGCGTCGCGTGATGCTGGGCGGGGCGGTCCTGCTCGCAGTCGCCACCGCCGCGATCCCCGTCGCGCTGCACAGCCTCGCCGCCGTGAGCGTGCTCTGGGTGCTCGTCGGGCTCGGCTGGGCCGCCGTCGAGACCCCCGTCGGTCGGCTCGTGCGCCGCGAGGTGTCCACCGAGGACCTCCCCGCGGCGTTCGCGGCGCAGTTCTCCCTGTCGCACGCGTGCTGGCTGGTCACCTACCCGCTCGCCGGCTGGCTCGGCACGCTCGGCCTCGGGGTCGCCGCCGTCGTGCTGGCCGTCGTCGCGACGGCGGGGACGATCGCCGCGACGCTGCTGTGGCYGAGCCCCGCACGGGTGCGCAGCCTGCGATCATGACGACGATGGCCACGAACCCCGCCGATCTCGACCACGCGGTCGACATCCTGCGCCTGCTCGCCGACCGGACCCGGCTGGCCGTCCTCGCCCTGCTGGACGGGACCGAGCTGTCCGTGACGGCGATCGCGGAAGCGCTCGACCGGCCGACGCCCGCCGTCTCCCAGCACCTGGCCAAGCTGCGCGCCGGCCACCTGGTCACGGCCCGCCGCGAGGGCACGACGATCTACTACTCGCAGGCCAACGAGCACGTGTCCGCGCTGGTCACCAACGTCCTCCAGCACACCGAGCACACGCTCTACCCGGTGCCGCCGCACCACCGCTGAGTCAGAGGCGCTTCTCCACGAGGACGACGTCCCGCCACTGGTCGGCCAGCGGGCCGTACGTCATCCGTCCGAGGCGCTCGCGCGTGCCGACCACCCGGAACCCGGCGGCCGCGTGCACGGCGAGGCTCGTCGCGTTCTCGGGGAAGATGCCGGACTGCACGGTCCAGATCCCCTCCGCGCGGGCGTTCTCGAGCAGCGCGGCCAGCAGCGTCCGCCCGATCCCGCGGCCCTGGGCGGCGGGATCGACGTAGACCGAGTGCTCGATGACCCCGGCGTACGCGCACCGGTCCGAGACGGGGACCGCGGCCGCCCAGCCGACGACGGCGCCGTCCTCGTCGACCGCGACGAGCCGGTGGGCCGGGAGCCGTGCCGCGTCGAACGCCTCCCATGTGGGCGGGGCGGACTCGAAGGTCGCGTGCCCGGTGGCGATCCCGGCGGCGTAGATGCGCTCGACGGCGGGCCAGTGCTCGGCGGTCAGGGGGAGCATCGACACGCTCATGCGGCGGCGCCGGCGGTCAGGTGGGTGCCCAGCTGGTGCGTGACCGCGTCGAGCGCCCCGGGGACCAGGGCGTAGTAGGCCCAGACGCCGCGCTTGTCGCGGGTGACCAGGCCGGCGTCGACCAGGACCTTGAGATGGTGCGACACCGTCGGCTGGCTGAGCCCGACCGGCTCGGTCAGGTCGCAGACGCACGCCTCGGCGCCGTCGTGCGACGCGATGAGCGACAGCAGGCGCAGGCGGGCCGGGTCGGCCAGCGCCTTGAGCACCTGCGACAGGTCGGCGGCCGCCTGCTCCGTGATCGCGTCGCGGGTGAGCGGGGTGCAGCACGCCCCGCCGGAGGCGGAGACGACGGGCAGGAGATCGAGAGCCATGGCACCAGTGTGCCTCAGACATTCACGTCTGTCGATATTGACAACCGTCGATGGATGGGTGCATCTTGTCCATCGATGGTTGTCGATGCCTGAGGAGGCGGACGAGATGGACGAGGTGCGGGAGCAGGTGCGTCAGCGCTACGCGTTGGCGGCGGTGGAGACGCAGGCCGGTCTCGGGGGGTGTTGTGGCGACGGAGGCTGCTGCGCGCCGGGAGCGGTCGTCGACGTCGACGAGAAGTTCGGGGCGGGTCTCTACAGCGCGCAGGACGCCGTGAGCGTCCCTGTCGAGGCGCTGGCTGCCTCGCTGGGCTGCGGGAACCCGCTGGCGATCGCGGAGCTGAGGGCGGGCGAGCGCGTGCTCGACCTCGGGTCCGGTGGCGGGATCGACGTCCTGCTGTCGGCGCGTCGGGTCGGCCCGGAGGGGTTCGCCTACGGGGTCGACATGACCGACGAGATGCTCGACCTGGCCCGCGCCAACGCGGTCAAGGCGGGGGCCACCAACGTGGAGTTCCGCAAGGGCACCATCGAGGACCTGCCCCTGGACGACGCCACGGTGGACGTCGTCATCTCCAACTGCGTGGTCAACCTGTCCACCGACAAGCAGGCCGTGCTCGCGGAGGCGTTCCGGGTGCTCACGCCGGGCGGGCGGGTGGGGATCTCGGACATCGTCGCCGAGGACCACCTCACGCCGGAACAGCGCGGCGAGCGCGGCTCGTACGTCGGCTGCATCGCGGGCGCCCTGTCCCGCACGGAGTACGTCGACGGCCTCACCCGCGCCGGGTTCACCGACGCGGAGGTCACGTTCACCCACCAGGTCGCGGACGGCATGCACGGCGCCGTGGTCCGCGCCCGCAAGCCCCGCACGGAGGAGTAGGCCATGCACCCGGAGCTGTTCGCAGTCCTGTACGACGAGCGCGAGCGTGAGCTGGAGGTCGAGCTGCGGCGCCGGCTCCTCCTCGCGGAGCGCGCGCCGCGGCCGGTGCGTTCCTGGCCGCGGCTGCCGCGGCTGACGTTCCGGGCGACGCCTACCGTCTGCGCCGCGGCTGCCGCGGCTGACGTTCCGGGCGACGCCTACCGTCTGC
>NZ_JBFUHU010000112.1:0-10305 GCF_056402235.1 Cellulomonas sp. P4_B5_2 | reverse complement strand
GATTGAGGCGGTGCCCGCGCCCCTGCTCTTCATCCTCTCGGGGCTGACGCAGTACCTGGGCGCGGCGCTCGCGGTCGGCATCTTCGGCACGGTTGCCCCGGCCACGGTGGCGTGGCTGCGCATCGCGGTCGCCGCCGTGGTGCTGGTCCTGTGGCGACGCCCGTGGCGGTCCCGGTTCACCCGGCAGGACCTGCGCACCGCCGTGGTGTTCGGCGTCGTCCTGGGCGTCATGAACGTGGCGTTCTACATCGCCATCGACCACCTGCCCCTGGGCACCGCGGTGTCCATCGAGTTCCTGGGCCCGGTGGCGGTCGCTGCCTTCACGGGCCGCGGCTGGCGGGACCGGGTGGGCATCGCGATCGCCGGGATCGGCGTCGTCCTGCTCGCCGGGGTGAGCCTGGACACCGGGCCGGACGCGGTGATCGGGCTCGTGGCGATCGCCGTCGCGGCCACCTGCTGGGCGGCGTACATCCTGCTCGGCCGGCGGGTGGCCCGCGCGCCGACCGGCGGGATCACCGGTCTGTCGGTGGCCATGGCGGCGGGGGCGGTCGTGCTCGGACCCTGCCTGGCCTGGG
Source organism: Cellulomonas sp. P4_B5_2 (assembly GCF_056402235.1). Taxonomy (NCBI): domain Bacteria; kingdom Bacillati; phylum Actinomycetota; class Actinomycetes; order Micrococcales; family Cellulomonadaceae; genus Cellulomonas; species Cellulomonas sp. P4_B5_2. The sequence continues at coordinate 9,730 of NZ_JBFUHU010000112.1, read as the reverse complement.
GTGCCGGACCCGTGCTGCGCGACCCGCAGCTGGCGGCGCTGGTCGTCGGGATCGCGGTGTGCTCGTCGGTGATCCCGTACGCGCTCGAGCAGGTGGTCCTGCGGCGCGTCCGGGCCGCGACGTTCGCCGTGCTGCTGGCGATGCTCCCCGCGACGGCCGCGGTGATCGGGGCCGTGATGCTCCAGCAGGTGCCGCACGGGCTCGAGGTGGTCGGGCTGCTCCTGGTCTCGGGCGCGATCGTGCTGACCGGGCTCGACCGCGAGGAGCCGCCGACGGACGAGGCGCCGCCGCCGGCCTGACGTGCTGGCTAGAGGTACTGGCCCGTGGACGGGTTCCGCCCGGTGGGGTCGGTCGCGGGTGCGTCCAGGCCCGGCACCGGACCGGACGGCAGCTGGCGGCGCATGCCGCTCAGCTGGTTCTGTGCGGCCACCTGCTGCGCCACGAGCGCGGTCTGGATGCCGTGGAAGAGGCCCTCGAGCCATCCCACCAGCTGCGCCTGGGCGATCCGGAGCTCGGCGTCGGACGGCGCCTGGTCCTCGACGAACGGCAGCGTGATCCGGTGCAGCTCCGCCACGAGCTCGGGGGAGAGGCCCTCCTCGAGCTCGTGCAGGGACCGCTCGTGGATCTCGGCCAGGCGGGCGCGGGCCGCGTCGTCGAGCGGGGCGCTGCGCACCTCGTCGAGCAGCTGCTTGATCATCGTGCCGATGCGCATGACCTTCGCCGGCTGGCCCACCAGCGACACGATGTCCTCGGGCTCGTCGTCGTCGGCCTCGGCGGGGTCGATCACCACCACGCGCGGCTTCTCGTCGGTCGGGGCGGCGTCCTGCGGCTCGTTGTCGGTCACCAGGGCATTCTCACCGACTCCGGTCCTGAGCGCAGCGATCGGGAGGCTCTCTGTGCTCGCTAGGGTGTGCGCCATGGCCTGGCTCACCACACCTGCCCATGCCCGGTGGCTCGAGGACGAGACCGACCGGCTCCTCGACTTCGGACGGGCCTCGGCGGTCCCCGGCGGGTTCGCCCGCCAGGACGAGGCCGGTGCCGCGGTCGACGGTCCGCTCGAGCTCTGGATCGCGTGCCGCATGACCCACGTCTACGCGATCGGGCACCTGCTGGGCCGCCCGGGGTCCGCGGCGCTCGTCGACCACGGCCTCGCCGCGCTGACCGGCGCCTTCCACGACGACGAGCACGGCGGCTGGTTCGCCGAGGTCGAGCGCGACGGCACCCCGCGGGACACCGACAAGGCCGCGTACCCGCACGCGTTCGTCGTCCTGGCCGCCTCCAGCGCCGCCGCCGCGGGCAGGCCGGGCGCCCGCGCGCTGCTCGACGAGGCGCTCGCCGTCTCCGAGCAGCGGTTCTGGGACGACGAGGCCGGCATGGTCGTCGAGCAGTGGGACCGGGGGTTCAGCACGCTCGACGGCTACCGCGGCGTGAACGCCAACATGCACACGGTCGAGGCCTACCTCGCGGCCGCCGACGTCACCGGGCAGCGCGTCTGGCTGGACCGGGCGCTGCGGATCGTCGAGCGCGTCGTGCACGGGTTCGCCGCGGGCAACCAGTGGCGCATCCCGGAGCACTTCGACGCCGACTGGGTGCCGGACCTCGAGTACAACGCGGACACCCCGGCGCACCCGTTCCGCCCCTACGGCGCGACGATCGGCCACTGGCTGGAGTGGGCGCGGCTGACCCTGCACGCGCGCGGCGCGATCACCGCCCGCGGCGACGTCGCCCCCGCCTGGATGCTCGAGGACGCGATCTCGCTCTTCGACGCGGCCGTGCGCGAGGGCTGGGACGTCGACGGGGCCCCCGGGTTCGTCTACACGGTCGACTGGTCGGGCGCGCCCGTGGTGCGCGAGCGGATGCACTGGGTGGCCGCCGAGGGCGTGGCTGCGGCCGCGGCCCTGCACGCCGCCACCGGCGAGCAGCGGTTCGACGACGCGTACACGCAGTGGTGGGAGTACATCGGCGCGCACCACCTGGACCGCGTCGGCGGGTCGTGGTGGCACGAGCTCGGCACCGACAACCAGGTGTCGCGCACGGTGTGGGCCGGCAAGGCCGACCTCTATCACGCGGTGCAGGCGACGCTGATCCCGCGCCTGCCGCTGACCCCGGTGATCGTCCCGGCCCTGGCCGCGGGTCTGCTCGACTGACACCAGTCGGGACGTCCGCACCTCCGGTCGTCCCGGCGCTCGATCGTGCGGACGTCAGGGGATCAGCAGGACCTTGCCGAACGCCTCGCCGGACTCCAGCATCCGGTGGGCGTCGCCGGCCCGGTCGAACGGCAGCCGCGCGTGCACGACCGGACGCACGGACCCGTCGGCGACGAACGGCCACGCGTGGCGGCGGACGCCGTCCATGATCGCGACCTTCTGATGGTGCGGGCGCGAGCGCAGCATCGTGCCGAGGATGCTGGCCCGCTTGGTCAGCAGCGCCGACAGGTCCAGCTCCCCGCGGCGCCCCTGCTGCATGCCGATCACGACCAGGCGCCCGTCGTCGGCGAGCATCGCAAGGTTGTCCGCGAGGCCACCGGCGCCCAGGACGTCGAGCACCACGTCCACGCCGTGACCGTCCGTGGCGTCCCGCACCCGCGCGACGAGGTCCGGCTCGCGGTGGTCGAGGGCCACGTCCGCCCCGAGGTCGCGGACGCGGGCCGTGCGCTGCGGCCCCCCGGCCGTCGCGATCACGCGGGTGCCCAGGACGTGCGCCAGCTGGACCGCGATCGAGCCGACCCCGCCCGAGCCGCCGCGGACCAGCAGGTTCTCCCCGGGGGAGAGCCGTGCGGCCCGAAGGTTCGACCACACGGTCGCGAGCGCCTCGGGCAGTGCCGCGGCGTCGACGAGCGGCAGCCCCTCCGGGAGCCGGAGCGCCAGCTCGGCCGGCACCGTGACCAGCTCGGCGTACCCGCCGCCGGAGAGCAGCGCCGCGACCCGGTCGCCCACCTGGAGGTCGTCGGCCCCCAGGTCCGAGCCGCGCGCGACCACGGTCCCCGAGACCTCGAGCCCCGGCCACGCGGGCGCGCCGTCCGGCGGGGGATAGTGGCCCGCGCGCTGGAGCAGGTCCGCCCTGTTGACCCCGGCGGCGACGACCTCCACGAGGAGGTCCCGGGCGCCCGGGACGGGGTCCGGCAGGTCCTCGACGGCGAGGACGTCCGGTTCGCCCGGCTTGGTGATCACGACCCCACGCACGTCCGTACGGTATCGCCGCAGGCCCTGTGCAGGTCGGCGGAGCCGGGGTGCTAGCACACGACACCCGAAAGGGGTGGCCGGTCGGCGTATCCCCGCGGGTGAGGTCCATGGCAAACTCTGCCGCGGGCTAATGGTCTGGCGTCCAACAGCCGATGAAGGCCATCGGGACACTCCTGGGTCATACGGCCCAGATTGAACGACCGGCACGACCTGGTGGCAACACCGGTTGTCGGAAGACGGAAGGGAACGACATGCTGCGACGGCTCGGCATCCGCGCCAAAGTGATGGCTGTCCTTGCCGTCCCCATGATCGTGCTGCTCGCAGCCGGTGGGTACATCTCGTGGAACGCACTCTCCGAGCTGCGCTACGCCCAGGCCGCCGACAGCGTCATCACGGTGCTCCAGGCGTACACGCCGGTCTCGACCAACATGCAGGCCGAGCGGATCCTGTCGCTCAACGGCGGCACCGCCGAGCAGATCGCCGCCGCCCGCAAGGCCACGGACGAAGCGCTCGCGTCGGTCCGGCCGATCACGGCCGACCTGGACCTGAGCCAGTTCCCCAAGCCGGTCGTCGACCAGTTCGTCGAGGTCCAGCTGGCGCACAACACGATGCTTCCCGCCGTCCGTACCGGTGTCGACATCAAGTCCCAGCGTGCGCAGATCGAGCGCAACTACGCGCAGATCATCGAGGGTCAGCTGTCGCTGATGGAGCAGGTCTCCAACAGCCTCGAGAACCGCGACCTGGCCGCGCACGTCACGGCGTACCGCGAGATCGGTACCACCGCCGACAACCTGGTCGTCGAGATGATCGACGGCATCGCGCTGCTGACCACCCGCGCCGCGGCCCCCGCCTCCGTCCGCCAGTACGCCACCCAGGTCTCCGCCACCGAGCTGGCCCGCGGGCGCGCCCAGTACGCCGTCACCGCCCTGGGCGTGGACGACCTGGCGCTCCCGACCAAGGACCCGACCTCCAACTTCACGCGGATGCGCGCCCTCCTCGAGCAGGGCAACCCGCAGGGCTTCGCCCAGATCGACGTCGCGGGCTACCTCAAAGAGATCCAGGACCAGCTGGGCACCCTCTCGACGCTGAACGACGACGTCCTGACCACCGCCAGCGACGTCGCCGGCCAGGCGGTCGACGACGCACGGAGCCGGACGTTCATCACCATCGGCATCGTCGTCCTGGCCCTCGCGGCCTCGCTGGCCTTCGCCCTCCTCGTCTCCCGCGGGATCGTCGTCCCGCTGCGCCGCCTGACCAAGGCGGCGGCCGACGTCCGCGAGCAGCTGCCGCGACTCGTCGAGCAGGTGGCCATCCCCGGTGAGGGGCCGCAGATCACCCTGGCGCCCATCCCCGTGACGTCCCGCGACGAGGTCGGCCAGCTGGCCGCCGCGTTCAACTCGGTGAACTCGACCACGGTCCAGGTCGCCCAGGAGCAGGCCGCCCTGCGTGGCTCCATCGCGGAGATGTTCGTCAACGTGGCCCGCCGCGACCAGGTGCTCCTCAACCGCCAGCTGTCGTTCATCGACTCCCTGGAGCGTGCCGAGGAAGACCCGAGCACGCTGGCCAACCTGTTCCGCCTCGACCACCTCGCCACCCGCATGCGTCGTAACGCGGAGTCCCTCCTCGTGCTCGCCGGCATCGACTCGGGTCGTCGTCTGCGCGACGCCATGCCGCTGTCGGACGTGGTCCGCACCGCCTCGTCGGAGATCGAGCAGTACGACCGCGTCGAGCTCGACCTGCAGGTCGACCCGCACATGCACGGGTTCAACGCCCTCGGCGCCGCCCACCTGCTCGCCGAGCTCCTCGAGAACGCGACGATCTTCTCCGAGCCGGAGACGCCCGTCACGGTCACCACCGGTGTCTCGGGCCAGTTCGTGGTGGTCCGCATCCTCGACCAGGGCCTCGGCATGAGCGACGCCGAGCTCGACGCCGCGAACGCGAAGATCATCTCGACCTCCGCCAGCGACTCCCTGGGCAACCAGCGCCTCGGCCTCTTCGTGGTCGGCCGCATCGCCCAGCGCCTGGGCGCCGACGTCAAGCTGCTCAAGGCCGCGCACGGCACCGGCACCGAGACGATCGTCCGCTTCCCGGCCACGCTGTTCGTGATGACCGAGACCAACCTCTACGGCAACGGTGCCCCGGCCCAGCTGGCCGCGCCGCGCAACGACCCGGGCCTGCCCCAGATCGAGGCACCCGTCGTCGAGGCCGTCGACCTCGCCGCCCTGACCGACGGCCAGACGTCGCTCGGCCTGCCGCACCGCCGCCGTCGCGACGACGGCTCCGACGAGCCCGTCGGCCCGATCCCCGTCACCGAGYTGGCGCAGTCCTCCGGGCTGCCGACGCGGTCGAAGAAGACGTTCGACGAGGACAACCTCGTCCTGCCCGAGGCCCCGGACGGCCACATCGCGCCCGAGATCTCCGCCGCCGGCTCCGACTGGAAGCCGGAGACGCTGGCCCCGCTCAAGGGCGGTCTGCCGAGCCGTAGCCGTGCCGCCACGTCCGCGTGGGCGAAGCCGGAGGAGCCGACCAGCACGGCCAGCGCCCCCGCGCCCGCCCCCGCCGCTCGCGCCGGCCTGTTCTCCGGCTTCCGCGGACGCACCGAGACCCCTGCGTCCACCGACACCGGCGAGAACCTCGTCGTCCCCGGCCTCATGTCCGAGGACGAGGACCGCGCGCTGCCGCCCGCCCAGTCCAACGCCGTCCGCGCCCCGTGGATGTCGAGCGGTGCGCACGCCGCACCGGCCGAGCCGATCGTGATCCCGCAGCTCGCGGACGAGGACGACTCGTGGGAGGTGCAGGAGGCCGGCAACCGCGAGGCACGGGCCGCCGAGACCGCCGCGGCGGACGCCGCCGCGCGGGCCGAGCAGACCGAGTCCGCTCCTGCGGCCGAGGAGGCGCCCGTCTGGGAGCCGACTCCCGCCTGGGCACAGACCGAGACGCCCGCCGCGCCGACCCCGGCGTGGGAGCCCCCGGCTGTCGCGCAGACCCCGGCCTGGGACGAGCCCGCCGTGGCGGAGACCCCCGCGTGGGAGGCTCCCGCTGTCGCGGAGGCCCCGGCGTGGGAGGCTCCCGCTGTCGCGGAGTCCCCGACCTGGGACGAGACCGCCGCCGCGCAGGCTCCGGCCTGGGACGAGACCGCCGTGGCGGAGACCGCCGCATGGGAGGCTCCCGCTGTCGCGGAGACCCCCGCGTGGGAGGCTCCCGCTGTCGCGGAGGACCCGGCGTGGGAGGCTCCCGCCGTCGCGGGGACCCCGACCTGGGACGCGACCGCCGTGGCGGAGACCCCGGCGTGGGAGGCCCCCGCGGTCGCCGAGACCCCCGGCTTCGACGCCCCGGCTGCCGAGACCCGTACCTGGGACGAGACCACCGGAGCCGAGACCTCGGCGTGGGTCGCGCCCTCGACGTCCGACTCGCAGGCCTGGGACCAGGCGATCGTCGACGACGAGCCCGCCTGGCAGGCCCCCGTCGTCGGCGAGGAGGCTCCGGTCGCCCTCGCGGGACGCGTCACCCCGGCGGCAGCGCCGGCGGAGGACGTGGCTGCGCCGGACGCACCCGTGGCGCCCGTCCAGAGCTTCACCTCGTACAGCGGCTACGCCGGCTGGGGCGCCCCCGCCGCGCCGTACCAGCCGTTCGAGCGGACGCTCGACGAGGCCCGCGCCTGGCACACCGGCGCCATGCCGATCGTGCCGGAGCCCGTTGCCGCAGCTGCCCAGCCCGTGGCCGAGCCGGCTCAGGCCGTCGAGGAGCCCGAGGCGCCCGCCATTGACGACGCCGCCTGGCCGGTCCCCGTCTGGGAGCCGCCGACCTGGCAGGCGCCCGAGTGGGCGGAGCAGGCCACCGAGGCTGCCCCGGTCGCCGAGGCGGCGCCCGAGCCGCAGCCCGAGCCCGAGGTCGCCGTCGTCGACGGTGTCGCGTTCCGTCGCGTCTACCTCGAGCCCGAGCCCGCATACGGCACGGACACCGCGGCCGAGGCCGAGCCGCAGCCCGAGCCCGTCGCCGTGCAGGAGGTGCCCGCGTGGGCAGCTCCCGTGCAGGAGGCGCCGGCGTGGGCCACGCAGGCCCCGCAGCCGCAGGTCGACGAGCCGACGCAGATGTTCACGCCGATCGAGGCGGCAGCCGCCGTCACGCCCGAGCCCGTCGCGTACGCCCCGCAGGCACCCGCCTACGAGGCCCCGGTGACGTTCGCGGCACCCGAGCCCGTCGCCGCACCGGCGTGGGCGCCGACGGCGTCGGCTCCGGCCGCGCCGGCACCCGAGGCACCGTTCTCCGAGCTCGTGCAGTCGCAGTCCGACGACGCCAAGGGGCGTCGCCGCTGGGGGCTGTTCGGTCGGAAGAAGGGCGACGAGGTCACCCCTGAGCCCGCCGCCCCGGTCGCGCAGGCGCCGGTCGCCCCGGAGCCCGCCAGCCAGGTCGCCCCCGTGCGGACCTCGGCGTGGACGTCGGAGTCAGCAGCTCCGCAGTCGCCGTCCGGCGCGGACTCGTCGCAGTCGTGGATGGCGTCGACCACCTGGTCGGCTCCGGCACCTGCCGCGCCGCTGCCCAAGGCTCCGGCTCCCCTGGAGCCCGCCGGCGCCGGCCAGTGGTCGCCGCCGGAGTGGGCTGCACGCCCGGGCGGCAACCGCGCCCCCTCGTCGACGGTCCCGCAGCCCGCGCTGCCGCCGTCGGTCGCGCCGCGCGTCGGCACGCTCGACGACGAGGTGGCCGCCATGCTGGCCCTTCGTTCGGACATCCAGGAGCAGGCACTCTCCGAGCTCTCCCAGCTGTCGGCCTACCGGCCGGCCGCGACGGGTGGCAACGCGGAGCGCCTGATCAAGCGAGTCCCCACAGCTGTCCCGGCGACGACCGTCTCCGAGGACGAAGGGAAGCCCGTGGAGCGTGATGCGGACCAGCTCCGGTCGCGTCTGTCGAGCTTCCAGTCCGGGACCTCTCGTGGCCGTCGTGCCATGGAGGACCCGTCCGGCCAGAACGGCGTGAGCTGATGACTGCCCCCAACCCCACTACCGTCGTCACCGCCATGGTGGCGTCTGACCCCGCAGTCATCGACTGCACCAGCAAGGAGGAAGTGTGACCGCGCTCAGCACCGATGCAGCCAACTTCGGCTGGCTCCTGGACAACTTCGTCCGGACCGTGCCCGGCACTCGCCACACACTCGTGGTGTCTGCGGACGGTCTCCTCATGGCGATGTCCGAGCAGCTCGACCGCACCAGCGGCGACCAGCTCGCGGCGATCGTCTCCGGGATGTCAAGCCTGACCCGTGGCGCCGCGCGCCAGCTCCGTGCGGGGGAGGTGCGTCAGTCGATCATCGAGATGGACTCTCTGTTCCTCTTCCTCATGAGCGTCTCGAACGGCTCTGTCCTCGCCGTGGTCGCGGAGTCCAGCTGCGACGTGGGCCTCGTCGGCTACGAGATGGCGATGCTCGTCTCCCGTACCGAATCGACCCTCACGCCGCAGCTCATCTCCGAGATGCGGGGTCAGCTCCCTGTCGACGGCGTCACTCGCACGCCGGTCGCCTGAGGCTACGGAGAGAGACAGACACATGACAGAGCACATCGAGTACGAGGCCAGGACGGTCCGGCCCTACGCCGTGACCGGTGGCCGCGTGCGCTCGGCGCGCTCCGACCTGCCTCTCGAGGCGCTGGTCGAGGCAATGCCCGGCGCCGTCACGAGCCAGGGGCTCCCGCCTGAGAAGCGGGCGATCCTGCAACATGCCGCCTCCAACTACATCTCGGTAGCCGAGCTCTCCGCTCTGCTCCACCTGCCGCTCGGCGTGATCCGGATCCTCGTGTCCGACCTCTCCGACCAGCAGTTCGTGCGTGTGCACACCTCACAGCCGGTCGAGGTCAACACCGGTGAGTCCCCTGCCCTGTCCCTCAGCGTGCTGGAGAGTGTTCTCAATGGCATTTCCGCCCTCTGACGCCGCTGTGGCCGCTCCGGCGGGCACGGCAGGAAGCGTCGCACCCACCGTCGTCAAGATCGTCGTCGCAGGCGGCTTCGCCGTCGGCAAGACGACCTTCATCGGCTCCATCTCGGACATCGAGCCCCTCAACACCGAGGCCGCGATGACCGAGCACTCTGTCGGCGTCGACGACGCCGGCGGTGTGTCGGACCGCAAGACCACCACCACGGTGGCGATGGACTTCGGTCGCATCGCCCTGCCGGGGTCGCTCTGGCTCTACCTGTTCGGTACCCCTGGCCAGGACCGGTTCCTGTTCATGTGGGACGACCTGGTCCGCGGCGCCATCGGTGCCGTCGTCCTCGTCGACACCGACCGGCTCGACCAGTGCTTCCCGGCCGTGGACTACTTCGAGAGCCGTGGCATCCCGTTCGTCGTGGGTGTCAACTGCTTCGACGGCGTCGCCAAGCACCAGCTGGACGACGTCCGTGAGGCGCTCGCGATCCCGGCGCACGTGCCGGTGCTCTACACGGACGCCCGGTCGCGCGCGGCCACCAAGCAGGCGCTGATCTCCCTCGTGCAGCTCGCGATGGAGCGTCTGCGCAGCCGGTGACCCGAGAGGTCTCACCCGACTGCGGCCGGTCCCCTGCGGGGG
>NZ_JBFUHU010000111.1:0-10427 GCF_056402235.1 Cellulomonas sp. P4_B5_2 | reverse complement strand
GGTGTCGTTCGCGTCGCCGTGCGTGCTGCCGCTGGTGCCCGCCTACGTCGGGTACCTCGGGGGCATGACCGGCTCGGCCCAGAGCGCCTTCTCGGAGGGCAGCACGCTCGTCCGCACCGCCGCCCCCGCGCGCAGCCGCGTGCTGCTCGGCGTCGCCCTGTTCGTCGCCGGGTTCACCGCCGTGTTCGTCGCGCTGGCCGCGCTCGCGGGCTCGCTCGGCGGGGTGCTCGTGGAGTACCAGGACGTCATCACGCGGGTGCTCGGCGTCGTCGTCATCGTGCTCGGCCTCGGGTTCCTCGGGCTCATCCCGTTCCTGCAGAACGAGAAGCGCGTGCACCTCGCGCCGCGCGCCGGCCTCTGGGGTGCGCCGCTGCTGGGGATCACGTTCGGGCTCGGCTGGGTGCCCTGCATCGGCCCGACGCTCGCGGCGATCCTCACGCTCTCGCTCGACGGCGGCTCGGCAGGCCGCGGCGCGCTCCTGGCCGTGGCGTTCTGCGTCGGGCTCGGGCTTCCGTTCCTGCTGGTCGCCCTGTTCGTGGACCGGAGCAAGGGCGCCCTCGGGTTCCTGCGCCGGCACCGCCTGGCGATCATGCGCTTCGGCGGCGCGATGCTCGTGATCCTGGGCCTCGCGCTGGTCACCGGCGTGTGGGGCACCTGGGCGTCCTGGCTGCAGGGCGTCCTCGTCGGCGGCGACCCGTTCGTGCCGGTGGTGTGACGTGACGACGCACCGACCCGAGGGCCTGTCCGACGTCTTCATGGAGCCGACCGAGGCTCCCACGTCCGCCCCGCCGACCCTTCCGACGCTCGGGCTCGTCGGCTGGCTGCGCTGGGCGTGGCGCCAGCTCACGAGCATGCGCGTCGCGCTCCTGCTGCTCATGCTCCTGGCGGTCGCGGCCGTGCCCGGCACCGTGTGGCCGCAGCGCGCGCAGGACACCGCCAAGGTCGCGACGTACATCTCCGACCACCCGACCACCGGCCCCTGGCTCGACCGGCTCGGGTTCTTCGACGTGTACTCGTCGGTCTGGTTCTCCGCGATCTACCTCCTGCTGTTCGTCTCGCTCGTCGGCTGCATCCTGCCGCGCACCAGGGTGCACCTCGCGGGCGTGCGCGGCCGGCCGCCCCGAGCGCCCCGGCGTTTCACTCGGTTCCCCTCGCAGGGTTCGGGGGCGCTCGACGTCCCCCCGTCGCGGGCCGCCGAGCACTCGGCCACCGTGCTGCGCTCCGGCTGGCGCTGGTTGCCGTTCGTCCCGACCTACCGCGTCGACACCCGCGACGAGGGCGGCGGCACCTGGTCCGTCTCGGCGGAGCGCGGCTACCTGCGCGAGACCGGCAACCTCGTCTTCCACCTCGCGCTGGTCGGGCTGCTCATCTCGGTGGCCACCGGGCAGGTGCTGCACTACCGCGGGCAGGCGATCGTCGTGCAGGGCCGCGGGTTCGCGAACGCCCAGGTGGACTACGACACGTTCGAGCAGGGCACCGCCTTCTCGCCGTCGAACCTCGTCCCGTTCACGCTGCGGCTCGACGAGTTCGAGTCCCGCTTCGACCCCGACACGCTCCAGTCGCGCGACTTCACCGCGCACGTCACGCTCACCAACCCCGGCGAGGAGCCGGTGGCGGAGACCATCAAGGTCAACCACCCCCTCGACGCGGGCGGCGCGAAGGTCTACCTGCAGGGCAACGGGTACGCACCCGACATCACCGTCCACGACGCCGCCGGCGAGGTGGCCTTCTCCGGCCCCACCCCGTTCCTGCCGCAGGACGAGGTCTACACGTCCCGTGGCGTGCTCAAGGTGCCGGACGTCTCGGGCGACCAGGAGCAGATCGGCATCGTCGGCTACCTGCTCCCCACCGCGCAGGAGGTGGGCGAGGACCTCTACCGGTCGATCGACCCGCAACCGACCGACCCGTTGCTCGTGCTCTCGGTCTGGTCCGGGAACCTCGGGCTCGACACCGGCGTGCCGCAGAACGTCTACCAGCTGGACGAGGCGCGGATGACCCAGGCTGTCGACGACGACGGCACCACGGTCACGCTCTACGTGCGCCCGGGGGAGACGGTCGACCTGCCCGACGGGCTCGGCACCCTCACGTTCAACGGCCTGCCCCGGTACGTGGCGCTCGACCTGCGGCACGACCCCGCACTGCCGTTCGTGCTCGTCTTCGCCCTGCTCGCCTTCGCGGGGCTCGCGACCTCGCTCTTCGCCCCGCGGCGACGCCTCTGGCTCCGGTTCGCACCAGGCGGCGGCGAGGACACCGGTCGTACAGTGGTGACCGCGGCCGGGCTGGCGCGCGGCGACGACGTGGGCCTCCAGCCCGAGCTCGACAGGGTGCTCGCGCAGACCCTCGCCCAGACCGACGACGGATCCCCGGTCGCCCCCCGCGGCCCGACCTCTGGAGAGAGCACGCCATGACCACCGGTGACCTGAGCACCCTGCTCGTGTGGGGTGCCGCCACGGCGTTCACCATCGCGCTCATCGCGTTCAGCGCCGACCTCGCGCGGATCGCCGAGCGTTCCCAGCGACGCGTCCCCGAGCTCGCCACCGCGGGCGCCGTGCGCGATTCCCGGCCTGCGACCGCCATCAGCGGCTCCGAGGAGCAGAGCGCGCCCGGCCGGTCGGTGCGAGCCGAGGGCATCGCCCGGTCCACGACGGTGCTCGGCCTGGTCATGCTCTTCGCCGGCATCGTGCTGCGCGGGATCGCCGCCGGTCGCTGGCCGACCGCCAACATGTACGAGTTCACGATCGTCGGCGTCTTCGTGGCGGTCCTCGTGCTCACCCTCGTGCAGCGCCGCCGGATCATCGCGTTCGTCGGCGTGCTCGTCACGGGCATGGCGGTGCTCGCGCTCGTGCTCGCGCTGAACGCCTTCTTCATCCAGGCCGACCAGGTGCAGCCCGCCCTGCAGAGCTACTGGCTGATCATCCACGTCGGCGTCGCGATCACCGCGACCGGCATCTTCACGGTCGCGTTCGCGGCGTCGGTGCTCCAGGTGCTGAAGAGCTACCGCGAAGAGGCCGCCGCCGACGCTCCCGCGGTGGCCGTGGGTGCGTCCGGCCAGCCGGTCGCAGCCTCCTCTGGCGCCGCGCGCGCCGACCGGGTCCGCCGGGTCGTCGGCGGGCGCCGGTTCGGGTGGCTCGAGCAGGTGCCCGGCTCGCGTGAGCTCGAGGCCATGTCGTTCCGGCTCAACGCGATCGCGTTCGTCCTGTGGACCCTCACGCTCATCGGCGGGGCCATCTGGGCGGAGCACGCCTGGGGTCGGTACTGGGGCTGGGACCCCAAGGAGGTCGGCACGTTCGTGGCGTGGGTCGTGTACGCGGCCTACCTGCACGCCCGGACCACCCGCGGCTGGAGCGGACGGCGGGCGGCGTACTTCGTGTTCGTCGGCTACGCGGTGGTGCTGGCCAACTTCACGGTCGTCAACCTGGTGGTCACCGGGAAGCACTCGTACTCGGGCGTCTGACCGTCGCAGTCGGACCCGTCACGGAGCCGAGGGCGGCGGCGGCGCGTCGCCCGAGGCGCCGGGGTCGGTCCGCCGGCGGTCCTCGTCGAGCCGCCACAGGAACTCGGGGTCGTCGTCGGGAGCCGTCGGCCGCCTGCTCTGTCGCGGCGTGCCCGGCTGCCCGGCGGCCGCGGTGCGTCGGGACCACCGCACGGCGAGCCACCCGAGCGCACCCAGCAGCGGCACGAAGAGGATCAGCAGGACCCAGAAGGCCGGGTGCACCCCGAGCCGCTCCTCGGCGGTGCTGCGGACGACGTCGAACACGCAGTAGACGGTCAGTCCGATGATCAGCAGGACGGCGAGGTTCCTCACCTCGTCAGACTAGACGCCGCTCGGCGGACGGGCGCCCCCGCGGAGCGTCCTACGCTGGGACCGTGCCTTTCGTCGTCTACTCGGTCCTGCGCCTCGCCCTCTTCGGTGCCTGCCTCGGTCTGCTCTGGTGGGCCGGCCTGCGGTCGTGGCTCGTGGCCGTCGTCGCCGCGTTCCTGGCGTGGGGGCTGTCGTACGTGCTGCTCAGCGGCCCGCGGGACGCCGCTGCGCGTCAGCTGGCCGAGCGTGCGGAGCGTCGGCGACAGGCCGGGGACAAGACGGTTCTCGGCAGGCGCGCGCAGGAGGACGCCGACGTCGAGGACGCGGCCGACGAGGCCACGCGGACGCAGGACTCCTAGAGTGCCAGGCCCAGCCCCAGGAGGACGCCGAACCCCAGCTCCAGCATCCCGGTCCCGGCGAGCACGGGGACCAGCGCGCGGCCGCGGGCGCCGAGCAGCACGGTGACCGCGAGGACGACCGCCGGCGCCAGCAGGAGCAGGACGAGGAGCGTCCACGGCGACGCGAACGCGCACACGATCCCGCCGAGCAGGACGGGCAGGATCACCAGCCCGGCGTAGGCGCGTCGGGCCAGGCGGTCACCGAGCCGCACGGCGAGGGTGCGCTTGCCGACGAGGGCGTCGGTGGGGATGTCGCGCAGGTTGTTGGCCATGAGGAGGGCGCACGCGAGCATGCCGACGGACACCGCACCGACCCAGGCGGGCCACGAGAGCTCGTCGGCCTGCGTGTACGTGGTGCCGAGCACCGCGACGAGGCCGAAGAAGGTGAACACGCCGACCTCGCCGAGCCCGAGGTAGCCGTAGGGGTTCTTGCCGCCGGTGTACCCCCAGGCCGCCGCGATCGCGATCACCCCGACGCCGAGCAGCCACCAGTAGCCGCTCACGTACACCAGCGCGAGCCCGAAGAGGCCGGCGACGCCGAACGCCGCGAACGCCGCGGCCTTGACGGTGCCCGGGCTGGCGGTGCCGGACGCGGTGAGCCGCAGCGGGCCTACGCGGTCGACGTCGGTGCCGCGGATGCCGTCGGAGTAGTCGTTGGCGTAGTTCACGCCCACCTGCAGCGCGAGCGCCACACCGAGCGCCAGCGCGCCACTGCCGAGGTCGGCCTCGCCGAGCTGGGCCGCCGCACCGGTGCCGACGAGCACGGGGGCCGCGGCGGCCGGGAGCGTCCGCGGTCGTGCACCCTGCACCCAGTCGCTGGCTGTCGTCACGGGGAGGTCCTCTCGAGGTGGCGGGCGGCGAGCAGCGTGGCGGCCCGACGGTCGATCTTGCCCGGCCCGCGCAGCGGGAGCGAGTCCGCGAGCACGAGGTGCCGCGGCGCGTGGGCGGCACCGAGCCTGTCGGTGACGGCGGCGCGGGCGTCGGCGAGCGAGGGCGGGGCGACRTCGGGCCGCGGGACGACGACGGCGACGACCAGCTGACCCCACTCGCTGTCCGGGATCCCGACGACGCACACCTCGCCGACGCCGGGCAGGCCGGTGAGCACCGACTCCACGGGCCCGGGCGGCACCTTGACGCCCCCGGTGACCAGCACGTCGTCCGCGCGACCGAGCACGTGCAGAGTCCCCCCGGTCCACGTGCCCACGTCGGTGGTCCGCAGGTGGCGGACGCCGTCCACCTGCACGAACGCGGCCGCGTCGAGGTCCGGACGCCCGAGGTAGCCGTCCGCCAGCACGGGACCGGCCAGCAGGATCCGTCCGTCGGGGTCGAGGTGCACGGACACGCCGTCCAGCGGTCGTCCGTCGTACACGCACCCGCCGCAGGTCTCCGACATGCCGTAGGTGGTGACCACGCGGACGTGCGCGGCGGTGGCGCGGGCCAGCAGGTCCGGACTCGTCGCGGCGCCGCCGAGCAGCACGGCGTCGAACGAGGCGAGGGCGGTCGTCGCGGCGGGGTCGTCGAGCAGCCGTACCAGCTGCGTGGGCACCAGGGAGGTGTACCGCGGTCGTGTCCCGGCCATCGCGTCGGCGGCCGCCACGAAGTCGGGCGCGCGGAACGGTCCCGAGGTCATCGCCACCGGCACCGTGCCCGCCAGCACCGAGCGGACCAGCACCTGCAGCCCGGCCACGTGGTGCACGGGCAGCGCCAGCAGCCACTGCCCGGGGCCGGAGAGCCGGGCGCCGGTGGCGGCGGCCGACGMGCGCAGGGCAGATCCCGACAGCAGCACGGCGCGGGGATCGCCCGTGGAACCCGAGGTGCGCACCACCACGGCGACCGCGTCGGGGACCTCGGTGGCGTCGACCGCACCCGGCGACACGGCCGGTCCGGTGCCGGTCAGCGCGGCCTCGAGCGCAGGGAGCAGGATCTCCGGCCGCGCGGGGACGTCACGCAGGGGCCGGCTCACCCGCCCAGCGTAGGTCCGTCTGCGCGCGCCTCCGCCCGGGCGAGGCGTCGTCACGCCGTAGAGTGTCGCGCGATTCACACCCGAAGGAGCACCGTGCCGTCCGTCCTCACCGCCTCGCCCGCCCGCCGTCGGGCAGCCGTGCTCGTGGCCCTCACCGCCGGCGCCACGCTCGCGCTCGGCGCGTGCAGCGGACCGCCGAGCGACCCCACGCCGGTCGCCCCCGTGACGCAGGCTCCCGTCATCGAGCCCGCGAAGGCAGCTCCGCCCGCACCCGTCGTCCCGCCGCGCTGGCCGCTCACGGGTGTCACCGCCCCGGAGGCTTCCACGCGACCGGCGCTCGCGATCAAGGTGGAGAACTCGACGGAGGCCCGCCCGCAGACCGGTCTCGACCAGGCGGACGTCGTCTGGGAGCAGGTCGTCGAGGGTGGCATCACCCGGTTCGTCGCGGTGTACCAGTCGCAGGTGCCCGCCGAGGTGGGCCCGATCCGCTCGGTCCGGCCGATGGACCCGGCGATCGCCGCGCCGCTGCACGGCCTCATCGCCTTCTCCGGCGGTCAGCAGCCGTTCGTCCAGGCGTTGAAGAACGCGGGTCTGCAGACGATCAGCATGGACGCGGGCGCGGGCGGCTTCTACCGCAAGAAGGGCGTCGGTCCGGCGCCGCACAACGTCTACGGCACGCCCCAGACGTTCTGGGACCAGGCCGACGGCAGCCACTCCGCCGCGCCGGCCGCGCAGTTCGTCATCGCGAAGGTGCCCGAGAAGGCCACCGCGGTGGTCTCCGGAGGCCCGTCGTCGACCGTGGCCGTGCGCCTCTCCGGCTTCGCGCGGCCCACCTGGACCTGGGACGCGGGGACGGCGACGTGGCTGCGCGCGGAGGGTGCCACCCCGGCGACCGTGCGGTCCGGCGCCCGGATCGCCGCGACGAACGTCGTGACGCTCAAGGTCCGCCTCATCGACTCCGGCACCAAGGACCCCGCCGGCAACCCGGTCCCGGAGACCGTGCTCGAGGGCACGGGCGACGCGACCGTCTCGTCCGGGGGCAAGACGGTCACCGGCACGTGGACCAAGGCAGGCACGGACGCGGTCCTCACGCTCGCGACGCCCGACGGTGCCGTGATGACGCTCGCGCCCGGGACGACGTGGGTAGAGCTGGTGCCGACGACCTCGGGCGCCGTCACGATCAGTTGAGAAGACCCGGGCCGGCCGGTACGGCAGCCTGGTGCAGTGCAGGTGGACGACGGGGGAACGCGATGACGACGACGACACGACGACGGACGGGGGGCGTAGCGGCGCTGCTCGCGGCGCTGGCGCTGGCCGTCGCGGGCTGCAGCTCACCGCAGGAACCGCCGCAGGAGTCGCCGCCGCCCGTGGTGCAGGGGCCGACGATCGCGCCGGACAAGGGGCCGGCGCCGGTGCCGGTCGTCCCGCCCACCTGGCCGTTGACCGGGGTGGCGGGGGAGCCGGCTGCGCGACCGTCGCTCTCGGTGAAGATCGAGAACACCGCGGTGGCGCGCCCGCAGACCGGGCTGGAGCAGGCGGACGTCGTCTGGGAGACCATCGTCGAGTTCGACGTGTCGCGGTTCATCGCGGTGTACCACTCGCAGGTGCCGGCCGAGGTGGGCCCGATCCGCTCGGTCCGGCCGATGGACCCCGTCATCGTGGCGCCGATGCACGGGCTGCTCGCGTTCTCGGGTGGCCAGCAGGGCATCCTCGATCTCGTGGCGGCCAGCGGCGTGCAGATGATCAGCCACGACGCGGGAGCGCCCGGCATGTACCGGACCAAGGACCGTGCGGCGCCGCACAACGTGTACGGCACCCCGCAGACGTTCTGGGACCAGGCCGACGCCAACCACCAGGCGCCGCCCGGCGAGCAGTTCACGTTCGCGCGTAGCGCCGACCGCGCCGCGGCCGTCGTGAGCGGCACGCCGGCGAACACCCTGTCGTTCCGGCTCTCACCCGCGTCCAACCCGACGTGGGGCTGGGACGCGGGCAGCGGCACCTGGGCGCGGTCGGAGGGCGCGGCACCCGCGACGGCACGCAGCGGAGCGCGGCTGACCGCCGTCAACGTCGTGTCGATCACGGCCGACCACCCGAACTCCGGCTTCGGTGCGCAGGGTGGCGCCCCGGTGCCGACCTACTCGCTCGTGGGCGCCGGCGACGGCGTCGTCGCGACGGGCGGCAAGACCGTGGCCGTCCGGTGGCAGAAGGACTCGCAGGACGCACCGATGCGGCTGTTCACGGCGGACGGGAAGCCCGCGGACCTGGCGCCCGGGAACACCTGGGTCGAGCTCGTGCCGGCCGGGAGCGGGTCGCTCACCGTCGGCTGATCCGGAGAGGTTGTCCGCCCACGGGATGATCTCCGGGGGCGGGTTGGCCACCCCAGGGCGGGAGCACGACGGGCCTGCGGACCGATGCCCGAGGTCGGGTGCGCGGACGAGGCTGGACGCATGGCCAGTCTCACCCACCCGCACCCCACACCCGTCGAGCACGACGTCCGGTCGCTCGGCGCGGTCATCGTCTCGGCCGTCGTCCTCGTCGCGCTGCTCGTCGGCGCCGCGGGCGTCCTCGGCTCGATCGTCGACCTCGCCGGCTGGGCCCTGTCCAGCAGCTAGTACGCGTACGGGAAGCCCGACCAGTCGGGCTCGCGGCGCTGCAGGAACGCGTCGCGCCCCTCGACCGCCTCGTCGGTCATGTACGCCAGCCGGGTCGCCTCGCCGGCGAACACCTGCTGCCCCGCCAGGCCGTCGTCCGCCAGGTTGAACGCGAACTTCAGCATGCGGATGGCCTGCGGCGACTTGGTCGCCATGATCCGGGCGTACTCCAGCCCGGCCTCCTCGAGCTGCGCGTGGTCGACCACGTCGTTGACCGCGCCCCACGCGAGCGCCTGCTCCGCCGAGTACTCGCGGGCCAGGAAGAAGATCTCTCGGGCACGCTTCTGCCCCACCTGCCGCGCCAGCAGCGCCGACCCGTAGCCGCCGTCGAACGAGCCCACGTTGGCGTCGGTCTGCATGAACCGGGCGTGCTCGCGGCTGGCGATGCTGAGGTCGGCGACGACGTGCAGCGAGTGACCGCCCCCGGCCGCCCACCCGTTCACGAGCGCGACGACGACCTTGGGCATGGTCCGGATCAGGCGCTGGACCTCGAGGATGTGCAGGCGGCCGGCGCGYGCGGGGTCCACGTCCCGCGCGGTCTCGCCCGACGCGTACTGGTAGCCCGAGCGACCGCGGATGCGCTGGTCGCCGCCGGAGCAGAACGCCCAGACGCCGTCCTTCGGGCTCGGGCCGTTGCCGGTGAGCAGGACGGTGCCGACGTCGGAGGTCGTCCGCGCGTGGTCGAGCACCCGGTAGAGCTCGTCGACCGTGTGCGGCCGGAAGGCGTTGCGGACCTCCGGGCGGTCGAACGCGACGCGGACGACGGGCAGGTCCCGCGCGACCGCGCCGGAGGCCACCTGGTCYGCGCTCGGGCGGGCGAACCCGCGGTGGTAGGTGAGGTCGGTGAGGTCGTCGAACCCGTCGACCGTGCGCCAGCGCGTCGGGTCGAAGGTCTCGGAGACGGAGTCCGGCAGCGGAGGCAGGGTCACGGCGGCAGCCTAACCGCGCAGACGCGTTCTGGTACGCTTGTACCAGAACGTGCGCGGGACGGCGGAGGTTGCCACCCGGCGCGCACGCGGAGGTGCACACCATGGCCTGGATCGTCCTCGTCCTGTCCGGCATGCTCGAGGCCGGCTGGGCGCTCAGCCTCAAGGCGTCCGACGGCTTCACCAAGCTCGTGCCCAGCGTGATGTTCGTGGTCTTCGCGGTCCTCTCGCTCGGTGGCCTCTCCTGGGCGCTGAAGTCGCTCCCGGTGGGCGTCGCCTACGGAGTCTGGGTCGGCATCGGGGCGGCGCTCACCGCGGTGCTCGCGGTCGTCCTGTTCCACGAGACCGTCTCGGTGCTGAAGATCGTGTCGCTCGTGCTCATCGTCGCCGGCGTCGTGGGCCTCAACCTCTCCTCGGCTGGTGCGCACGCATGAGCGGGCGGGGCGTGCGGGGCAAGGGCGCGCGCCGCCGGGAGGAGCTGGCCCGCGCGGCCGCGACCCTGATGCTGCGCGAGGGGCCGGGTGCCCTCACGCACCGGCGCGTCGCGCTCGAGGCAGGGGCCTCGCTCTCGGCCACCACGTACTACTTCGCGTCGCTCGACGAGCTGGCGGCGGCGGCCGGCAGCGCGCTCGCCGACGCATGGGCCGAGCACGCCCGGGCCGTCGTCGCGCGCGCCCCGGCCGTCAC
>NZ_JBFUHU010000110.1:0-21233 GCF_056402235.1 Cellulomonas sp. P4_B5_2 | reverse complement strand
CCCGCGCACCGCGGCGCTGCACCACCGCGCGCTGGCGTCCGCGGCCCCCGGCCTGGTGGTGGCGGTGGGTGAGCCCGGCGGGCGCGACGACGTCCCGCCGCTCCTGCACGACCGGCCGATGGTCGGTGGCGTCCCGGCGGCGTACGTGTGCCGGGGGTTCGTGTGCGACCGGCCGACGACTCACCCGGAGGACCTCGCGCACCTGCTCGCCTGAGCGGACACCCGACGAGGGCGCTCCGCCGAGCGGGCAAGATAGGGAGTCACCACCCACCGCCGGCGCGAGAGGGACCTCATGGCAGTTGCTGCCCTGTACCTCGGCGCCGCACTGGTCGGCGGGCTGCTCGCGGTGCTGCTGCGCCTGCCGCCGCTGGTCGGGTTCCTCGCGGCCGGCTTCGCGCTGGGCGCCGGCGGAGCTCCCACGCTGCCGTACCTGGAGCCGATCGCGAACTTCGGGGTCGTCCTGCTGCTGTTCGCCATCGGTCTCAAGCTCGACGTCCGCACGCTGCTGCGCCGCGAGATCTGGCTCACCACCGTCGTGCACCTGGCGATCAGCGTCGCGATGGCGCTCGGCTTCCTCGGCTTGCTCGCGGTGATCGGGTTCGGGTACATCGCCGACGAGTCGTTCGGCGCGCTCGCCCTCGTCGGGTTCGCCCTGTCGTTCTCCTCGACGGTGTTCGTCGTCAAGGTCCTGGACGACCGCTCCGACACGACCTCGCTGTACGGCCGCATCGCTGTCGGTGTCCTCGTCATGCAGGACGTCGCGGCCGTGGTCTTCCTGTCGCTGTCCAGCGGTGAGCCGCCCAGCCCGTGGGCCCTGCTGCTCTTCCTGCTGATCCCGGGTCGCTGGGTGCTGCACCGGATCTGGGACCGTGTGGGCCACGGCGAGCTGCAGGCGCTGTTCGGCGTCGCGGTGGCCGTGGTGCTCGGCTACGGGCTCTTCGAGCTGGTCGGCATCGCCGGCGACGTCGGGGCGCTCGTGGTCGGCGTGCTCCTGTCGTCCCACCCGCAGGCCGGCGAGCTGTCGCGTTCGCTCATGACGTTCAAGGACCTCATGCTCGTCGCGTTCTTCGTGCAGATCGGGTTGCACGGCACGCCGCACCTGTTCGAGATCGGCCTGGGGCTGCTCCTGCTCCTGCTCCTGCCGTTCCAGGTGGCCGCCTACGCAGGCGTCCTGTGGCTGATGCGGCTGCGGCGCCGCACGTCGTTCCTGGCCGGCCTCGTGCTCTCCAACTACTCCGAGTTCGGGATCATCGTCGTCGCCGTCGGAGCGAGCACGGGCCTGCTCGACGACCAGTGGGTGGTCGTGTTCTCGCTCGCGGTGGCGTTCAGCTTCGGCCTGTCCGCGATCGTCAACCGGCGCGGCGTCGAGCTGGCCTCCCGGTTGTCGCGCCTGCTCCCGGCGCGCGACAGCGACCGGCTCCACCCGGACGACCGCCTGGTGGACGTCGGCGACGCCGACGCCCTCGTCCTCGGCCTCGGACGCGTCGGAGCCGCCACCTATGCGCGGCTGCGCGACGAGTACGGCCTCTCCGTCGTCGGCGTCGAGCACGACCAGACCCGGGTGCTCGCCCTCGAGGACGAGGGCTACGACGTCGTGCGCGCCGACGCCACCGACCTCGAGTTCTGGAACCGCGTGCAGCGCGCCGGTCGGGTCAAGATGGCCGTCCTCGCCATGCCGTTCCACAACGCCAACCTCATCGCCCTGGCCCGGCTCCAGGCCGCCGGCTTCACCGGCAAGGTGGCCGCGGTCGCGCGGTACGACGACGACGTCGCCGAGCTCCAGCGGCACGGTGCGGACGCGGTGTTCCACCTGTACGGCTCGGCCGGCTTCGCGCTGGCGGACCACGCGGCTGAGGTGCTGCTGGCGGGCCGAGGAGGGGCACCGTCGGAGCACCACGCGCCCGCCCGTCCGGGCGACGAGCTGGACGTCCTCGACCCGCTCGACCGCCGGGCCGAGCCCGCCTGACGGCTAGTCGCTGAGCACGATCTGGTCCACCATCAGGTGCCCCCAGGGGCCCGTGGCGTCGTCGAGCACCTGCACCTGGGCCTGTCGGCCGGCGAGATCGCCCAGATCCCAGCGGACAGGTCGCAGGGTCCCCTCGTCGCGGCCTGTCGCGGTCCGCACCGGCAGGCCGTCGACCAGCAGGTTGACCGACGTCGCCGGCTCTACGCCCAGCGGGTGGTCCCCGCCCCCGAGCAGCAGGTGCAGGTACCGCCGGTCGATCGTGAACGGGGGAGAGGTGATCGTTCCCGTCGCGGGGTCGCCCCCACCGACGAACGTGTCGAGCACCTGCCGGCCGACCTGGCCGGGGAGCGATCCGGTGGTCGGTCCGGCGCCGTCGAAGCTGCCGGTCGCGGTCCAGCCGGACCCCCAGCCGGACCCCTCGAAGCCGGCGAGCACGCGCGCGGGCCGTTGGTCGGGGACGCCGAGCTCGGTGATCGTGAGGTTCGAGAACATGGCGACGCCCCCGGCGGAGTACAGGGCGATCCCCGTGTCCGCGGGCTCGGCGAACACCTGGCTGGAGTGCACGTAGCGCCCGTCGTCGACGAACACCTCGATGGTCGTGCGGTCCACGAGGATGCGCAGGTGCACGCGGTCGGCGGCGGGGTCGAAGGGCGCGTGGCTCTCCCACTTCTCGCCCGACGGGTCGGGGTTCCCGGTCCCGCCACGGTTCAGGTAGGTGGTGTCTCCGAACACGCCCACGTCGGCGTGCCGGCTTCCGTCGGCGGACCGGCGCAGCTGCAGCCCGACGTTCTCCAGGTCGGTCCAGCTGATGTCGGTCTCCAGCTGGTACGCGTCGCCCCGGTAGTCGAGCGGCACGTGCCCGTCCACGCGGACCGTGCCGAGCTCGGTGACGGAGGTGGCCAGGCGGTCCAGCGTCTCGACCGGCTGGGAGAGGAGGGAGTAGCCGCTCCCGGTCCGGGCCAGCCGGATCTCCCGGACGATCGAGTCGGTGCCGTTGAACCCGTCGGCCGCCCACGTCGGGGTGGTGTACGGGTAGGACCAGCTGTTCATCCAGCCGACGGCGAACCGCCGGTCCTGCTCGGGCCTCGCGGGGTCGGGCCAGGTGACCGCGCCGTACCAGTCGAACCCGTGGTCGAGCCACTGCGGATCGGGCTGGTCGGGCACGAAGGTCGTGCCGTCGAACGATCCGGTCCAGTACGCGTAGGTGCTCGGGGAGTCGGTGAGGTAGCCGTTGCCGCTCAGGCCCATGACCCAGCGGAGCGTGCCGTCGTCCGCCCGGATCTGGAAGAGGTCGGGGCACTCGAGGATGCCCAGGCCGGTGTTCACGTACTCCGAGACCCGGGTCCAGTCCCGCAGGTTCGGGGACGTCCAGAAGCCGATCCTCTGGCCCTCGGCGATCAGAGCCACCCACCGCCCGCGATCGGCGTCCCACACGATCTTCGGGTCGCGGAAGTCCCGGCGACCCCCGTTCGGGATCACCGGCGCCTCGCCGTACGGCCGGAAGTTCCGGCCGCCGTCGGTGGAGTACCAGAGGAACTGCGCCTGTGGGCCGGAGGCGTCGAGGATCTGCGCGGGCGTCGGGTGGTCCATCTGCGTGACGAGCATGATCACGGCGCCTGCGCCGAACCCTGCCGTCCCGGCGGTGTCCACCACGGCCGACCCGGACCACAGGTCGTAGTTGGCGTTGGTCGCCTTGGGCGCGGCGACCCCCTGGTCGTGGAACACCACGTTGTCGGTGGTCGTCGCCAGGCGCCAGGCGGTGCCGACGGCGTCGTCATAGTCGGCGTTGTACAGGTAGTAGTAGTGCGTGGTGCCGTCGATCACCACCGGTCGCTGCGGGTCGTTCTTCCAGTGGTCCGGCACCGTGAAGTGGTACCGAGCCCGGTACGTGTCAGCCACGTCGGCCGCCTGCGCGGGTGCGGCCTGCCGGGGGCCGGCCGCACCCGCCGCCGCCACGACGACGGTCAGCAGCGCGATCGCTGCCCGCCGCCGCGTGAGGCCCCCGTCGGTCCGTCGAGCTCGGTCGTGAGTCGCCATCGACTCGCCTCTCCTCGATCCGGGTCGGGGTGCTGGTCACCGCACGTCGGTGGGCACCGGGTCCAGCACCTCCAGCCGGCGGCCGTCCCACCTCACGGGCAGGGGGTCGCTGACGCCGCCGACGAAGCCGCCGCCGGCTCCGGTGTGGTGGAAGGCCATCAGGACCCACTGGCCGTCGGCACGGCGGYGGACCAGCCGCCCGCTGTAGAGGGTGTCGTCGGTCGCCTGGTGCGCGTCGGCCACGTCGTACGGACCGAGCAGGCTCGCCGCCGGCGTGGCCCACACGCCTCCCGTCGCCCCGGTGGCGACGGCGGCCGCAGACATGTCCGTCGCCAGGCACGAGAAGAGACACCGCGGTCGTCGGCCGGACCTGTCCGTGCGCGGGCGGTGACGAGCATGTGCCAGCCGTTACCGTCCGGGTCCGCGAACACCCACGGGTCGCGGAACGCCTCGTCGTGCCACTGCCCGTCGGCCAGCACCTCATACCACTCGCCGTCGGCGCGCAGCACGGGGTTGTCGGGGGACTTGTCCCACGTCATCAGGTCGTTCGACGTGGCGTACCCGATCGTCTGCACGTTGCCCGCCGGCGTGAGTGTCGAGCCGGTGTAGAAGAGGAACCACGTGCCGTCGGGGTGCCGCACGACCGAGCCGGTCCACGTGGCGAGGTCGTCGAACGCCGGAGCGTCGCTGCGCACCAGCGCGTCCGTCACGCGGGTCCAGTCCTGCAGGTCCGACGACACCGCATGCCCGATCGAGGCCCGGTAGTGACGACGGTCCGGCTCGTGCAGCGCACGCGACGCGTAGAGGAAGAAGAGGTGGTACTGGTCGCCGTCGTCGGCGAGCCAGAAGTCCCACACCCAGGACTCGGGAAGGGTGAACATGTCTGCCTTTCACGCCGTTTCCGGCGGGGGTCCGAGGGGTACGAGGGGTCAGCCCTTGACGCCGCTGGCAGCGACGCTGCTGACGAAGGCCCGCTGGAACGAGAGGAACACGATGAGCACCGGCAGCGTGATGAGGGTCGTATAGGCCATCACCTCGCCCCAGGCGGGGTTCAGCTGGAAGAAGTACTGCATCCCCACCATCACGGGGCGCAGGCTCTCCTCCTGCACGACCATGAGCGGCCACAGGTAGGAGTTCCAGGCGGGAAGGAACGTGAGGATGGCGACCGTGGCGAACGCCGGGCCGGCCAGGGGGACGACGATCTTGCGGTAGATGGTGAACCAGCCGGCGCCGTCGATCCGCGCGGCCTCGTCGAGGGACTTCGGGATCGTCGAGAAGTACTGGGTGAACAGGAAGATCGAGAACGCGTTCGCGATGAACGGGATGATCTGCACCTGGTAGGTGTTCAGCCAGCCGAAGTCGTACTTCGGGACGCCGCCCTCGAACACCAGGGTGGGCAGCTTGGACACCCAGTAGACCATCGGGATCGCGATCGTCTCGAAGGGCACGATGAGCGTCGCGATGACGACGGCGAGCACCGCACCGCGGCCCTTCCACTCCAGCCGCGACAGCGCGAACCCGCACATGCTGTTCACCACCAGCCCGAGCACCACGATCAGCGCGGTGATCAGCACGGAGTTGAGCATGAACCGGGCGACTGGCACCCGGTCGAACACGTCCCGGTAGTTGTTCAGGCTGATGTCACCCACGGGAAGGAACGCGTCCAGGGAGCGGGCGTCGGTCAGGATCTGCGCGTCCGGCTTCAGGCTGGACACGAACATGAACACGAGCGGGAAGAGGAAGACGACGGCGAAGAACACTAGCGCGACGTACGAGAAGACACGGCGCCGGCGGCGCTGCTGGTGCTCCGTGCGGTCCAGCCGGGAGACGGTGGCGGTGGTCATGGCTCAGTCCTTCTCTCGGGTGACGAAGCGCTGCACGAGGGCGATCACGAGCACCAGCACGAAGAAGATGAGCGAGATCGCGGCGCCGTAGCCGGTCTCCTGTTCCCGGTACCCCTTGCGGACCGCGTGGTAGACGATCGTCGTCGTCGAGTCCTGCGGGCCGCCCTGCGTCATCACGTCGATCTGCACGAACAGGCCCAGGGCCGCGATCGTGATGGTGACCAGGACGAAGATCATGGTCGAGCGCAGACCCGGCCAGGTGACGTTCTTGAACTGACCCCAGGCGTCCGCGCCGTCCATGCGGGCTGCCTCGTAGAGCTCGTCGGGGATGGTCTGCAGCCCCGACAGCCAGATGAGCATGTGGAAGCCGACGGCCTGCCAGATCGACAGCACGATGATCGCCGGCAGCGCGGTGCTCGGGTTGTTCAGCCAGTCCGCGCCCTGCAGCGCCCCGAAGGTGACCGTGTCGATGAACGAGTTGATCAGCCCGGTCGGCTGGTACATGAACTTCCAGAGGATCGACACCACGACGATCGACGTGACCACCGGGATGAAGTAGACGATCCGGAAGAACGTCACGCCGCGCAGCTTCTGGTTGACCAGCACCGCGAGGAGCAGGCCCAGGCCGGCCTGCACGGGGACGACGACGATCGCGAACAGGAACGTGTTGAGGACCGACCGCAGGAACACGGGGTCCTGCGTGAACGCCCGGACGAAGTTGTCGAGGCCGACGAACCGCGGCGGGTTGGGGGAGATGAGCCGTGCGTTGGTGAACGACAGGGCGAACGCCAGCAGCACGGGGACGATGAGGAACAAGCCGAGCAGGACGGCAGCCGGTGCGGCCATCGCGAGCCCGGAGCGGCGTTCGCCGCGGGCGCCGGCGGAGGTCCGACGCCGCCGAACGGGGGCGTCCGGTGGTCGCGGAGGCGCGACGGACGTGGTGGAAGAGGTCATGGCGCGTGTCCGATCGGGCGGGGGCAGCAGCGGTGCTGCCCCCGCCGGTCAGGACGGCTCAGAAGCCGTAGCCGTCGTTGGACTTGATGTTGGTGTCGATCTCCTGGACCGCTCCGTCGAGGGTCGACTGCACGTCGGAGCCGCTCATGATGTCCTTCGCCGCCTTCTCGAACGTGCTCGAGATGACGGGGTACGCCGGGGTGGCGGGACGGGCGAGGGCGTAGGCCTGGGAGAGCTCGACGAAGGGGCGCAGCGGGTCGCCCTCACCGAAGTTGGCGGAGAGCTCCTCGGCGGCCGCGGTCGCGGGGATGACCACCTGCTTGTCGCTGAACTCGGCGATGTACTTGTCCTGGAAGCTGAACTCCAGGTACTCGCGCGCACCGTCTGCGGCGTCGCAGGTGGACGAGATGCCCCACTGCCAGGACCCGCCACCGATCTTCGGGCCGTCGCCGAAGTCCGGCGGCGGGAGGATCAGCAGGTCGTCACCGACGGCCTCGAGGGAGTCCATCGCGTTCCAGACGCCGGTGTAGCTGAGCGCGACGACGTCGTCGTTGAACTCCTGGTTGCCGATGGTGCCGGAGTTGCTGGCCCAGCCGTTGGCAAAGGCGTCCTGGAACCACGTGAAGAAGGTGACCGCCTCCGGCCCGTTGAGGGCGCCGTCCGCCGTGAGCATGGTGTCGCGGTCGATGAGGTCGCCGCCGGCGCTCTGCAGCATGGGGGAGTAGGCGTACGACCACCACTCGCCCTTGTCCTCTGCGCCGATGTCCAGGGGCGTCTCGTAGCCCGCGGCCTTCAGCGTGGCCAGCGCGTCGTCGAACTCGTCGACGGTCCACGGCTCCTCGATTGTCGGGATCCGGATGCCGTTGGCGTCGAGCACCGACTTGCGGGCGAAGATCGACAGCGCCGCGTCCCAGTAGCCGGCCGCGTAGATCTTGTCCTGGTAGGTGCCCACCGCGGTCGGCAGCAGGTTGTCCGTGATGCTGGTGGGCAGGTCGAGCGGCTGGATGTACTCCGCCCAGGCCCAGTTGGGCACGATCGGGCCGTCCATGTCGAGCAGGCACGGCAGGTCGCCGGCGGCGGCCGCGGCGACGATGGCGTCGTTGTAGGCCCCCTGGGGGAAGGACTCCTCGACCACCGTGTACTTGTCCTGCGACGCGTTGAAGTCGTCGATGATCTTGCTGTAGACCTCCAGCTCGGCAGGGTTGCCCGCCGAGTGGGTCCACATCGTGAGCTCCTGGGGTCCGTCACCGGAGCCGTCGTCGCCCTGACCTGCCTGTCCGCAGGCGGAGAGTGCCAGGGCTGATGCCGCCGACACCGATACGATCGCTCCACGACCACCGACGGTGGTCGCTGGGGATTGCGTGTCAGGTCCGTCGCCGGCTGTCGCTCGCAGCTGTGGCCGGCGGCGGACCCACCGAGTCCCGATCGACGATCGGGCAGGGCATGAGGTGTGGGGCGCCGGGGTCGTCCGGCGTCCTGATGCCGAGGGCGACCTCCATCGCCCACCGGCCCATCTCGTAGTGCGGCAGCGCGACGGTGGTCAGCGGGGGGTCGAGGTCCGCCGCGACGAGCTGCTGGTCGTCGTACCCGACGATGGACAGGTCCTGCGGGATGCGCAGTCCCCGGCGGTGCGCCGCGACGTAGGCCCCGGCGGCGATGCGGTCGTTGAAGCAGAACAGGGCCGTGGGACGGCGGTCCTCGGGTAGGTCGAGCAGCTGGTCCGTGGCTCGTCGTCCGCCCGCGGACGAGGTGTCACCGCGGACGTGCAGCGCCGGGTCGGGCTCGATCCCGGCGGCGGCGAGCACCTCGAGGTACCCGTCGTGCCGCAGGCGGGACGCGACGGGCGGGTGCGGTTCGTCGACGTCCACGTACGCGATCCGGCGGTGCCCGGCGGCGACGAGCTCGCGCACGGCCGCCACACCCCCGGCGTGGTCGTCGGGCACGACGGCCGGGTAGCCGCCCTGAGCCGGGCGGCAGTCGAGGAACACGCTGCGGCGCGGCAGTGACGCGGGGACGTCCACCACCCGGTGCCACATGCAGGCGTAGATCATCGCGTCGACCTGCTGGTCGGCCAGGGCCCGGATGGCGTCGCGCTCCACCGTCGGGTCCGCGTCGGTGTCCACCAGGAACACCAGGTAGCCGTGCTCGCGGGCGACGTCCTGGGCACCGGAGAGCATGCGACCGGCGAACGGCGTGGTGGCGATCCTGTCCGAGATCAGGCCGATGGTGCGGGTGCGCTGGGTCCGCAGGCCGCGCGCCACCGAGTTGGGGGTGTAGCCGACCTCCGCCGCCGCACGCCGGACCCGCTCCCGGGTGCTCTCGGGGATCCGCGCGTTCTGGTCGTTGAGCACCAACGAGACCGTGGCGGTGGAGACGCCGGCCGCGGCGGCGACGTCCGAGATCCGCACTCGCGCCATGTCACACCTCACTCCCTCGTGAGTTGCCCGATCAGTGCCGGGGTGCTAAATCGATTAAACACCTGGAGTGAGGATGCCCCCAGATTCGCCCGACGTCAAGTGTCCGTGGCCGAACCGCGATGAGCCCCTCCCGTGGATCGCTCCACGGGAGGGGCTCGTGCCGGATCAGAACGGGATCCCACCCCGAGGGCCGGCGATCCCCGGAACGGTGCCTTCCTCGCCCGAGCACCACGGCAGCCAGGGGAGCAGCCGGCACAGGAACGTGCCGAGCTGGCTGGGCAGCTGCGTGGACCGCAACGAGGACGACTGCAGCAGGGTGGTGGTGTCGAGCTGCCCGTCACGGGTGTCCGCGACCGCGATGCGCACCGTGACAGGCTGTCGCGGCGTCACGTCGGCGGTGCAGGTCAACGGCACGGTGAAGGCGTTCATCTCCGTGTCGTGGCCGACGGCGCCGGGATCGTTCGGCTCGAAGTTGGCCACGTAGTAGGCGCTGTTCGTCGCGGCGTTGACCGTGTCCGTGCCCACCAGCGTGTCCGAGCCAGGGACGAACGAGCACGGCGTGCCGCCGACCCAGACGGCGAACGCGTCGCGGTACCCCGTCGCGGCCCAGGTGGCGTACTCCTCCGAACCGAGCACGTAGGTCAGCAGGAGTCGGCGACCCTGCGGAACGACCTCGACCGAGAGGGTCGCCGCGTCGTACGTCGTGGCTCCGACGAGGGCGCTGAGCGGCTCGTCACCGCTCCCGCCGAGATCGCCCGTCGTCGTCAGCGAGCTGTTCGGCCCGAGGATCGCGGACCTCGTGAAGTCCACGTCCTCGTCGGAGGCGGGGTCCGCGTCGATGAGCGAGCCCGACGTGAGCGCCACTCCCGTCGTCGGAAAGGCGCCGAACCCGGCGTCGGCGAAGATTCCGGCCTGGACGGCCGCACCGGTGAAGGAGGCCGCGCGGACGGTGACGTTGCGGCCGGTCAACGTGCTGGCGAGCGTGATCGCGTTGGTGTCACGCAACGTGGTGACGCTCTGCCCGGGTGACGCCTGAGCCGCGCTCGCGAGCGAGCCGGCGGTCAGTGCTGTCAGTGCGATCCCGAGGATCGCTGCGCGTGCGCCCGTTCGGGCACCGCGTCCTGTCGTCGGAGGCTTCATGATGCTCCAGGTCCTCGTCGGGTGCGTCGGCAGACGGTGCCTTGCCGGCGCGGGCGCGCTGAGCGCGCCAGGTCGCGATGGGGGTGCATCGGTCGTCAACCCGAGGTGGTGTGCGCCGCGCAGGGGCGCCCACCCGGAGCTCGTGCCACCGTCCGTCGGCGGCGCGTTCGCTGCTCTCCTTCCAGCGGTCCGGCGCGTCGGTGCGCGCTGCAGGGGGAGCGCGGAACGCTCGTGGCGGCCGGGATGTGTCGGCCGCGGAGGGCCCGGGAGGCGGCTGCGCTGCCGTCGTGCGGACCGATAAGCCTCAGGCGTACACCTCGTCGGAGAGGTCGTCAACCGGTAGGTGACGGTTGTCACGGCAAACTGTGATGGAGCCTTGACAAGCGCGAATCGGCGGTGCCTACCCTGTCGCCGATGGGGGAGGACCGGGCCGTCACTCGAGCACCTGACCAGCACACCGACCACGAGCCAGGACCCGACGCCGACGTCGACGTCGACGCCTGCGACGACCGCGGAGCCCACGACGCCTGCCCCCGAGGTGGCGGCGCCCGCCCCGGACGACGGTGACGTCTCCGTGCTGCGGCTGCCGGGGTACCCGGCGCCCTCCATCCACAGTCAGCGGGCCTACGACCCCGAGGAGAGCTTCACCGCCAGGTGGACGCGCGCCGACGCGCTCCAGCTGCGCGCGATGTCCGACCCCGAGGCTCCCGCGGGGGAGAACTCGATGCCTGCGGAGTACTCCATGCCGCCGATCCCGCAGGACTTCCCGATCCTCACCGAGCCGGACGGTACGCAGGTCTGGGTGTGGGACACCTGGACGCTGACTGACGGTGCGGCGAACCAGATCAGCTTCAAGGGCTGGGAGGTCATCTTCTCGCTGACCGCCGACCCGGCCGCGGGCTACACCTTCGACGCCCGGCACACCCACGCGCGCCTGGGTTTCTTCTACCGCAAGGCGGACGTGCCCAAGGAGCAGCGGCCCGAGAACGGTGGCTGGATCTACGGCGGGTACGTCTTCCCGGACGGTGCTGCCGGTGCCATCTTCGAGGACCAGTCGTTCACCACGGTGACCGAGTGGTCGGGATCGACGCGGCTGATGGAGGGCAACAAGCTGCGGCTCTTCTACACCGCGGTCGCGTTCTACCGGGACGCCAACGACCAGGACATCAAGCCGGCGGACCCGCGGATCGTGCAGACGGAGGGCCGTCTGTTCGCCGACGAGAACGGCGTCTGGATGACGGGCTTCCGCGACCAGCACCAGCTCCTCGTCCCCGACGGCACGTACTACCAGACCAAGGAGCAGAACCCGTTCGTCAACTTCCGCGACCCGTTCACCTTCGAAGACCCCGCCCACCCGGGCAAGACGTACATGGTCTTCGAGGGCAACACCGGAGGGCAGCGCGGTTCCGTGACCTGCACCGCCGAGGATCTGGGGTACCGCGAGGGTGACCCGTACGCCGAGGACCCGGCGACGGTCACCGCGAACGGCGCCAACTTCCAGATGGCCAACGTGGGGCTGGCGGTCGCCGAGAACAGGGCGCTGACCCAGTGGCGGTTCCTCCCGCCGATCCTGTCCGGCAACTGCGTCAACGACCAGACCGAACGGCCGCAGATCTACCTGCAGAACGGGAAGTACTACCTGTTCACCATCAGCCACCGCAGCACCTTCGCTCGGGGGCCCGGGGTGGACTCGACCGATCCGCGGTTCTGGTACATGGACGGTCCGGACGGTGTCTACGGGTTCGTCGGCAACGGGATCCGGTCGGACTTCCAGCCGCTCAACGAGGGCAGCGGGCTCGCGCTCGGCAACCCGACCAACCTGAACTACGGGATCGGCACCTCGGCCATGCCGGCTGAGGGCCAGTCGCCGTACACGTTCCAGGCCTACTCGCACTACGTCATGCCGAACGGGCTCGTGGAGTCGTTCATCGACGCCATCGGCAACCCCGACGTGCGGCGTGGCGGGACGCTGGCCCCGACCGTGCACCTGTCGATCGCGGGGACGTCCGCGGTGGTCGACCAGAGCTACGGCGACGGTGGGCTGGGTGCGTACGGGGACATCCCGGCGAACAAGGCACAGCCGGTCGATCCGGCGCCCGACCCCAGGCCGGTCCCCTGAACCGACCGGAGTCGAGCTCGCAGGTGACCCCCGCCCCGGCGGGGGTCACCTGGCGTGCACGCGCGCGACGCGTCGTGGCGGCGATGGTCGCGCTCGGTCTCGGGCTGTGCGCGTGCTCCGGTGGCGACGACGACGGCCGCCCCGCCCCGTCACCGTCGACCCCGTACACCGAGCGCTGGCGTCCGCAGTTCCACTACTCCCCGCCGGAGGGGCGCCTGGCGGACCCGGACGGGCTCGTCCACGACGATGGGCGGTGGCACTTGTTCCACCAGCAGGACGGCACGTGGGCGCACGCGGTGAGCCCCGACGCCGTGCACTGGACGACGCTGCCGACCGCGCTGCAGCACGATGAGCTCGGGCAGGCGCTCTCGGGCAGCGTCGTGGTCGACGCCGCGGATACGAGCGGCCTGTTCGGTGGCCCGCCGGGAGGACTGGTCGCCGTGTACACGAGCACGGTGGGCGGCGAGTCGCAGAGCCTGGCGTACTCGTCGGACGGCGGACTGACCTGGCAGCGGTACGCGGACAACCCGGTGGTCGCCAACGGTGGCCGGGTGGACTTCCGTGACCCGAAGGTGTTCTGGCACGAGCCGACCGGGCGCTGGGTGATGGTGGTGAGCACCGGTGACGAGGTCACGCTGTTGGCGTCGCCCGACCTCCTGCGATGGGTGGAGCTCAGCCGCTTCGGCCGCGGCCAGGGCCTGCACTCGGCGGTCTGGGAGTGCCCCGACCTCTTCCCGTTGCAGGTCGACGGGGACCCCGATCGGGTGCGGTGGGTGCTGACGGTGTCCGTGGGAGCGAGCGACGCCACAGGCGGGTCCACCGCGCAGTACTTCGTCGGCGACTTCGACGGGACCACCTTCACCCGGGACCCGTCCGTGCCTCACGACTCTGTTCAGCTGACCGACCTGGGTCAGGACTTCTACGCCGCGCAGTCCTACGAGCAGGCGCCCGACGGCCGCCGCGTGTGGATCGGGTGGATGGGGAACTGGCGGTATCCGTACGAGGCCCCGACCCGACCGTGGACGAATGCGATGAGCGTGCCGCGTGACCTCGGTCTGCGCACCGTCGGCGGGCAGGTCCGCCTCGTGCAGTCTCCCGCGGCGGAGCTCGCGTCCCTTCGCGGGCAGCCCGTGCGGATCGGTTCCCGAGCGATCGAGCGCGACACACCGCTCCCGCTGGGAGGTCCGCCCTACGAGCTCGAGGCCGAGATCGAGACGGGTGACGCGGGGCGCGTGGGGCTGCGCGTGCTCGAGAGCCGGGGGGCGGACGGGCTCGTCGAGGAGTCTGTCGAGGTCGGTTACACCACCGCCGACGGTGGCCAGATCTACCTGGAGCGCACGGGTGGCGTGCTTGCCGACTTCGCCGTGCGGCGCTCGGCGGCCTACCGTCCGAGAGACGGGACCGTCCGGTTGCACCTCCTGGTCGACGCGTCCTCGGTGGAGGTGTTCGTCGACGACGGCGCGCTGACCGGCACGATGCTGGCGTTCCCCGCGGGGGACGGGCAGGGACTGTCGCTGGTCTCCGAGCACGGCCGACCCCGGCTGCGCAGCCTCACCTACTGGCCCCTCGACTCGATCTGGCGCTGAGCGGACCTCTGGACCGCGGATCCTTGACGGTGGTGTGCCGGGCAAACAGACTCGTCGAGCGGGACAATTCGGACCCGGCTCGGTGGTGCTGCAGACGGTCGGCATCGCGGGCGGGTCCGGCGCAGTGGGCGTCGCGGGCCGTGGGCCGGGCAGGTGCGCGATCGCCGTGGCCACGGTGTCGTGGTGTTGTCCGGGGGCTGGTCCGGCGCGGTGCCCGCGGCACGGCATGTGCCCGTGGGTGCAGACCGGGGGGCACCATGGCATGGTTCCGGCTCGCCTCGTCGCCGCGATCTGCACGGTTGCGCGCCCGGCTGCTCGCGGCCGGCCTCCGCGACGCGGACGCGCGCGCGCCGGCCGCGTGGCCCGACGGTGCGCCCGGCGTCGTGGTCCTCTCGGAGACGACCTCGTCGGGGGGAACGGTCTGGCCGGACACGGCGTCGGGTCGGGTGCTCGTGGCTGCACTGCCCGGGGTCCGGGTCGATCCCTGGACGTTGCTCGCCCGCGGCGCGGCGGACGTGGTGCACCTCGACGGCGACGACGACCTGGTCCCCGTCCTGGAGCGTCTCACCCGGTGGGAGGCCGTCGACCGGCTGGTGACCTCCGGCGAGGTGACGGCGACCTCCGTCGGCTCGTCGTCCTGCTGGCGCGACTTCCTGCGCGAGCTGGTGGAGGTCGCGCGGTTCTCCCGCTCGCCGGTCCTGCTCACCGGCGAGACCGGGGTCGGCAAGGAGGTCGCCGCGCGGCTGGTGCACCGGCTCGACCCTCACCGGTCCGGCGGTGACCTCGTGCTCATCGACTGCACGACCGTGGTCCCGACGCTGGCGGGCAGCGAGTTCTTCGGGCACGAGCGGGGTGCGTTCACCGGCGCGACGGCCGCGCACGAGGGCGCGTTCGCCCGCGCGGACGGGGGGACCCTGTTCCTCGACGAGGTCGGCGAGCTGCCCACGGGTCTGCAGGCCGCGCTGCTCCGGGTGGTCCAGGAGGGGACGTACCAGACGGTCGGCGGCACGCACCGGCGCCGCACGGACTTCCGTCTCGTCGCCGCGACGCACCGGGACCTGCAGGCGGACGGCTTCCGGGCCGACCTGTACCACCGCCTCGCGGCCTCCCACCTGCACGTCCCCCCGCTGCGCGCCCGGCGCGAGGACGTGGTGCCACTGTTCCGGCACTTCCTCGCGGAGCAGTGCGCCGACGGCCGTGTACCCGACGTCGTTCCCGAGGTGGCGGCGGCGCTCGAGGAGCGGGAGTTCCCGGGGAACGTCCGCGAGCTGCGCCAGGTCGCCGCACGGGTAGCCGCGCGCCACGTGGGCGAGGGACCGGTGACGCCCGGTGACCTGCCCCCCGAGGACAGGCCGGTCGGGTCGACCGACGGCTCGCCTTACCCCGCCGCTCGGTGGGAGCAGGGGCTCGAGGGGGCCGTGCGCGACGCCCTGCGTGCCGGGGTCGGGCTCAAGGAGCTCAAGGCGCGCACCGCCGACGTCGCGACGCGTGCTGCGCTCGACCTCGCGGGCGGCAGCAGTGCCGCGGCGCACCTCCTCGGGGTCAGCCGTCGCGCGCTCGACTACCGCACCGCGGCGCTCGATCGCGGTCAGGCCGCCCGGTCGACCGACCCGAGCTCCGAGGCGAGCTCGTAGAGGTACTCGGCGAGCTCACGCCAGTAGACGTCCGGACCCTGCATCTGCGACTGCTTGGCCGGGGCCAGGTCGGTCGCGCGTCCGCGGAACCCCGGGTGGGCGAAGAACGCCCGGCGGGCGAGCGGTTCCACCAGCAGACCGCGCGCGGCCGGCCCGATCGCGCGTGCCCACGACCGGGCCGAGTGACCGGGCAGGTCCACCGGGCTGCCGAGCCGGTTCCACACGCCGAGCGACGCCAGCCACGACCGCGCGTCACCGGTCCGGCGCGGGGCGTCCGGCAGGTGCTTCTTCAGCGGCTTGAGCAGGAAGAACGTGACTCGGGTGGGGGCCGCGCCGGGACGGTGCCAGTAGGTGATCAGGTACATGTCCGGGTCCTTGCCGTGCGCCCGCCGGAACGTCCTGCGCCGGGAGTGCAGCTGCCGCAGGCCGTCGCGGATGCCGGTCGGGTTGTGCGGCTTGATCTCGGCGATGCCCGGCCCGGAGTACGCGTGCTGCGGGCCGCCAGCGGGGATGGCCGGGTGGGGGAGCATCTGGTGCGCGGTCGACGGCGACGGCGAGGTGGGGACGGTCCAAGCGGCGACGGTGGACATCGGTTCCTCCGGGGTGCTCAGTGCGGGATGGGAGTGCTGCGGCGCACCCGGGCGACCAGGCGCTGGACGTTGCCGGCGAGCACGAGGTGGCGCGCCGGGGGCGTGAGGCGCATGACCTGCACCTTCGCCAGCTCGACGGCCGGGTGCAGGTAGGGCCCGTCGGTGCCGAACAGGACCTTGTGCGCGCCGGCGCGACGCAGGGCGTCGACCAGGACGTCGATGTATCGGACGCCCGACGTGTCGGTGAACACGTTGGGTCGGGTCTCCAGCAGGTCGGTCAGCCGGACCTGCGCGCGCCAGTCGTCCGCGAACGACGACAGGTGGGGGATGACCCAGGCGACGTCGGGGTAGCGGGCCGAGAAGTGGTCGACCTGCTGCACGTCGCCGCCGGGGTCGTGGACCACGGGCAGGCGGCGGGCCTGCGCGACGCGGGCCACCTCGTCGGTCATGTCGCCGTCGCGCCAGTGCACCTTGATCGCACGGAAGCCCCACCGGTCGACGGCCGTCCCGACCATCGTCGCGACCCGGCCCGCGTCCGCCCGCGTGCCGACGAACGCGATCCCGGTCCACCGGTGCGGTGCACCGCGGACCAGGCGTGCCACGGCCCGGTTCGCCACCGTGTAGTCCTCCGACGGCGGCGCCATCAGGAGCGTGTGGGTGATGCCTGCGCGTGCGGCCCTGGTGGCGTAGCGACGCAACGGTGCGTCTGCGGACCGCCCGAGCGGGTCGGGCATGAC
The DNA here is from genome assembly GCF_056402235.1 of Cellulomonas sp. P4_B5_2. NCBI lineage: Bacteria > Bacillati > Actinomycetota > Actinomycetes > Micrococcales > Cellulomonadaceae > Cellulomonas > Cellulomonas sp. P4_B5_2. Next base: position 4,209 of record NZ_JBFUHU010000110.1, on the reverse strand, counting down.
GTCCCCCAGACCTGCGTGGCAGTGCGCGTCGATGATCACGCCGCCACCTCCTGCGCCAGCACCTCGCGCAGCGCTGCGAGCACGGTGCGCACGTCGCGGTCGGTGAGGTCCGACCGGAGCGCGAAGGTGAGTGTCGGTGCCGGATGGCAACCGGGCGCGAGGGCCAGCCCGCGGATCCCCCGAGCGCCCAGGCCGTGCACCAGCCGCACCGGGTCGGCCGACGGAGCACGCACGTGCACGAGCGGGAAGGGCAGTCCCGCCACCATGAGCCCGAGCCGCCGCAGCCCGTCGCGCAGCGCGAGCACCACGCTCCACAGGCGTCGCCGCCGGCCAGCCAGCTCGTCGCGCAGTCGCGGGGCCGTCGCCCGGTCGGCGGCAAGGAGGTCCACCGAGGTGGGCGCGCTGGAGTGCCACCGCGTCCCGTGCGTCCTCAGCTCCTCGACGAGCGGTCGTGGCCCGGTGGTCACCGCGACCGGCGCGCCGAGCCCCTTGGCGAGGGACACCACCTGCACGGCGGACACCGGACGGCCGCCCGACCAGCGCCAGGTGCCACCCCCGTCGAGCCCGAAGCCGCCGTGCCCGGAGCGGTGGCCGAGCACGCCGTACGCCTGCGTGTCGTCGACGACGAGCGTGCCCCCGTGCGCGAGGATGGCCCTCTCCAGGTCGGCCAGGGGCGCGGGCCGGTTGCAGCCGACGCACCACCCGTCGGTCACCAGGACGGGACGTCGCGCGCCGGATCCCGCCAGGACGCGACGGGCGTCTCCGACGTCGTGGTGGGCGAACGTCCGGACGGTGGCGCCCCGACGAGCCGCCGCCGACCCGGCGGCGAGCCCGACGAGCGGGTACGCGTGCGCGTCGACGACGACCGCCGTGGGGGCGAGCACGTCCACGACGTCGACCAGCGCGTGCAGGGCCGAGCGGTGCACGACGCCCGCGGCCGCGTCCTGGCTCGCCGCCACCCGCGCCGCCACCCGGCGTGCGAGGTCCGGCTCACCGAGCGCCGCTGCGCGCCCGGTGGTGAGGGTCGCCCACCCGCCGAGCTCGTCGGACCCGTGGCGCAGGCCGAGGAACAGCGACGACGTCAGGTCGAGCACCGCGCACCGCCTCAGGCCCGGGCGCGGGTCCGGTTGCGCCGCGCGAGCAGCAACGCCGGCATGGTGGCGTCGACCCCCAGCTGCAGGTCGACCCCGGTGACCGAGCGGTACGCGTGGACGTAGCGCTGGACCGCGTCGCGCATCAGCCGCGCCCAGTTGGCGGCCGAGTCGGCCTTCAGACCGATGGCGTTCCAGTCGCCCCAGCGCACGCTCATCACGAGCGCCTCGCCGTGCACCGCCAGCTCGTGGAAGTGCGTCACGCTCGCGTCGCCCCAGCCGTACAGGGACCGCATGGTGTCGACGCGGTCCATCCACGCCTCCTCGTACGGGACCATCGGCCGCCCGCCCAGGAAGTCCCGCATCTCGGACTGCGCCAGGATGTACTGCATTGCCAGGATCTCGATGCGCGACTGCAGGGGCACGCCGTCGAACTGGTTCTCCGCACCCTCCGCGAGCACCAGGTGCGTGTCCCGCAGCGCGTTGAGCACGGGGAACGCGTTGGCCACGACCGTCGTGTCGTCGTCGAGCCGGTAGAACACGAGCGCCTCGTGCAGCAGCGTGTGGAACGACTCGAGGAACCGGCTGCGGCGCTCGACGTAGCGGGCCGAGTCGGGGACGGCGCGTCCGATGAGGTCGAGCCCGTACTCGTACTGGTACTCGGCGGCCCGCCGGCGGACGGTCAGACGGTCGATCTCCCGGTCGCCCCAGGTGAAGAGCAGGTTGCGCAGCGGTCGCAGGTAGCTCAGCGAGAACCGCGCCAGCGGCTCGATGCCMCCCGGCAGCCGGCGGTTCTGGAACCGGGCGAGGATGTGGTTCAGGGCTTGAGGCACCCCGGCCTCCTCGTTCCAGTAGGACCAGATGAGCTCCACGGGTGCGGGTGCCGTGAGGAGGGTCTCGTCGATGTCGGAGACGCGTTCGGTGCTCTCGAGACCCCCGCGCACGTCCCGGAACCGGGAGGCGACGTTGTTCAGGTACGGCAGGGCACCGTTGACGAGGAAGCGTCCGCCGACGTCGATGATGTCCGTGGTGTCGAGCTCGAGGAACTCCCGCGTCGCCCGGATGATGACGTCGTAGGCCTGCGGGGAGAACGCCCCGCCCGTCTCGCGCAGCAGCGCCGCGTCCACGAAGTCCTGGTACTCCGGGAAGCTCCGCGCGGACGTCACCCGCAGGATCTCGTCGGTGAGCACCTGGTCCTCGGTGGGGACCGTCCGCGTCCGGTCGAGCTGCACGCGGGTGGCCGGCGGGTCGTTCACCACCGGGTCCGAGGCGCCGAGCAGGTGGAAGGCTCGTTCGGCGACCTCGATCTCCTCCTCACCGTCGCGCTCGAACGCGATGAGCTGGTAGGCCCCGGTCGGCGCGTTCGCGAGCTCGAACCTCAGCTGCGTCGACGTCTTGCCCTTGTCCGGTTCCCGACCGAGCGGGTCGAACCCTGCCGGGCCGCGCAGGACGAAGTGGTAGGCGGCCTTCGGGTCGAGGTCGGCGACGTCGATGACGACCCGGCCCTTGGACTTCAGCTGCGGGTTACTGATCTGGACCATGGTGTTCCCTTCAGGGCTGGGCGCTGTCCGCGACCGGCGTCGCGGGGCGCAGGGGTGCGAGGGTGGAGTGCGGACGTTGCATGACGTCGATGCTCGAGCGCACCGCCCAGGCGGACAGCACGTCGGTGAGCAGGGCCGACTCGGCGCGCGGGGCCACGAGCCCGGCCGCACGGGCCTGGCCCATGACGGCGAACACGAGGCTCGGCGGCTGACGGGCCAGGACGCCGAGGTCGTCGCCCCAGGCCTGGAACCGCGCCACGAGGCTCTCGGGCGTGCGCGACCCGAGCGGCAGCACGTCGGCGATGCTGCGTCCCCCGAGCGCGGGCGGTCGGTGGGCGGCCATGAGCTCCGCCATCGCCGGCGCGGTGCGCTCGAGCCGGGCGATGTCCTCCTGCACCTCGGGCGTGACGTCGCCGACCGGGTAGCAGGCCTTCCACGCCGCGACGAGAGCCGCCCACTGGGGGTGCGGGTACAGGGTCATCCCGACGGCCGCCGACAGCAGGACTCGCACGTAGGGCATCGGGTGCGGGTCTCCGCGCGGTGGGCGGAACGTCAGCGCGCGCGGCAGGCTCACCACCGCGAGCAGCCCGAGGGTCGAGGAGATGCCGAGCTTGCCGACGGACCACAGGTCCGCGATGCACTCGGAGACCGTGGATCGCCAGCCGGCCCACGCGCGGCTGTCCCCGCGCGCCGCTCGCCGGTCGATCTCGGCCTGCAGCGACGGCACGAGGTCGAGCTGCGCAGCCACCTGGTGGCCCACCTCGTGCACGAGCGAGGACGCGACGCCGTGCCCGACCATGCGCTCGCGGGGCACCCGGATGATGGCGACGGGCGACAGCCGCCCCCCGGGGAGCCGGGTCCGTGCACGGCGGATGGCCGCACCGGGGCCGCGCGCCAGGTAGCACACGAGCGGAGGTGGGGGCACCGGGGACCCCGGCACCTGGACCGCGTCGCGGGCGAGCCCGTCGAGACCCGAGAGCCAGACGCCCGTGCCCTGCTCGCTGCGTTGCGTGACGACCTCCGCGAAGAGGTCGAGCTGCGAGAGCACGTCGTTGAACCGCATGCGGATGGCGACGAACCTGCGCTGCTGCTCCCACGCGGGCGCCTCCCGGCCCGGGCCGTCGAGCCATTCGAGGAACGCCCCCACCTGGTGACGGAGCGTGGTGCGGCCGGAGTGCAGGAAGTGCTCGATCGCCCGGTGCGCCTCGTACGGCAGGGCGGCGGCCAGCACCATCGTCTCGGTCATCACGAACGGGCGCAGGCTCCCGAGCCGCACGAGCAGCGCCTGGGCTTCCTGGGCGATGAGCGCGGGAGCCAGTGCCTCACCGTCCAGGACGGTGGGCACCGCTCCGCGCTGCTCGACGTGCGTGATCATGCGAACTCGAACCCCAGCTCCGTGTCGGGTCCGGAGTCGTCGCCGAACCAGTCGCCGCCCGGCGCTTCGTGCAGTTCGGGCGCGCGACCGCGAGGTACGCCGCGGCCGCGCCGTCGTCGCTGCCCCCGCAGGTCGTCGCGCGCAGCTCGGCCGTGAGCGCGGCGCGGCGTTACGCCCCGTCGCTCCTGCGTCCGTCGACACC
>NZ_JBFUHU010000109.1:0-19792 GCF_056402235.1 Cellulomonas sp. P4_B5_2 | reverse complement strand
GACCTCGGCGGCGGCGTGGGTGGACCCGACGGCCGCGTCGAGCAGCGCGACCTGCGGGTCGGCGGAGACCAGCAGGCGCGTCATCGCGACGTTCTGCGCCGACTGGTCACCGAGGTCGAGCGCGACCAGCAGGACGTCGGTCTCGACTCCTTTGACCACGCGCGCGGCCGTGGTGAGGTCACCCGAGGCCACCTGCCGTCGCGCGCCCAGGACTCGGTCCGGGAGCTGCTCGGCGGTCAACCCCGACGTGACGGGCGCGGCCGTGGCGTCGGCCACGCCGGGACGGAACAGGGTCCGCGAGGCAGCCTTCGTGGTGTCGACCAACGGATGGCCGACAAGGGTGGCGGTCGCCGTCTCCACCGCCGTCACGCGGTCGTCGAGCCGCGTCAGCGCCTGGGTGTACGCCGGTCCCGTCGGCTCCTGCGAGACCGGCGCCTCGGCGCCCGTCACCGCCCCCTCGACGTCGGCGGAGTGGGAGGTGTCGATGGGCGGCGCGGCCAGGACGGCCGTCAGGAACGCCATCGACGCGAGGATCGCGACCGACTCCCACGGCCGCCGCCCCTGCCGCGGGCGCGCCGAATGACGACCCTGGGTCGTCCGTCGTGGTCCGAGCACTGGTGTGTCCTCCGCGGTGCGTCGTCCGACGATCCCACCGCGACACCGTGTCCGTCGACCCGCCAGACGGGGGGAACTCGGGCCGACCACACCCACCCGCCTCGACAGCGACCGGTTGGCTATGACCCAGCCAGGGATCGCCAACGGGACCTCGCCGACGCCGTGCGCACGGCTCAGCCGAGCCGCGCACGACTCGGGCGCTRCCCGACCCGCTGCTCGTCGCGGTGCGGGAGCCGCCAGCCGGGGCGCACGTAGTGGCACGTGTACCCGTGCGGGATCTTCTCCAGGTAGTCCTGGTGCTCCTCCTCGGCCTCCCAGAACTCACCGGCCGGCTCGACCTCGGTGACGACCTTGCCGGGCCAGAGCCCGGACGCGTCGACGTCCGCGATCGTGTCGAGCGCGACCCGACGCTGCTCGTCCGAGGTGAAGAAGATCGCCGACCGGTAGCTGCGGCCGATGTCGTTGCCCTGCTGGTTCCTCGTCGACGGGTCGTGGATCTGGAAGAAGAACTCGAGCAGGTCCCGGTACGAGATCTGCTCGGGGTCGAAGACGATCTCCACGGCCTCGGCGTGGTCGCCGTGGTTGCGGTAGGTGGCGTTCGGGGTGTCGCCGCCGGAGTACCCGACGCGTGTCGAGATCACTCCCGGGCGACGGCGCAGCAGCTGTTGCGCACCCCAGAAGCACCCCCCGGCGAGGATCGCCGTCTCCGTCGTGGCCATCTGGGACCTCCTTCATGGGGACGGCTGCAGCCGTCGGGCGATCTTGACCCCGCAGCGCGCTGGGGCGCAACCGATGCGGTGCGCTTCCCTGTCGCCCCCCCCCCCGGGGGGGGCCCGCGATGGGCCACCGCCGGTGGTGCGTCAGGCGCGAGCGCTCAGGGGGTGGCGAGAGCTCTGTGGACGACGTCGACGATCGCGGTCACCGGACCGTGCTCGACCGTGGTGCCGCTGACGACGACCTGTCCGGGGCGGGACGGGGCGCGGGCGGGGACCGCGTCCCAGGTCACGGGCACTGCGTGGAGCGTGCCGTCGGAGTCGAGGACGTCGACGGTGGCCGGCAGCCTGAGCGGGGCCGAGGTGCGGACCGTCCGGTAGACGGTGTCGGCGACCACGAACTCGGCGTCGCTGGCCTCGTAGACCTCGACCGTCTCGTGGAACGTGAGCACCGGCCAGGCGCTGTTCGACCAGTCGATCATCTCCTGCCAGTTCGCGGGCTCCCAGACCAGGACGCCGGCACCGCGGTTGTCGGGCAGGTCGTTCGCGATCCGGAAGACGTCCTGGAGGAAGAGGCCGGCACCCTCCGCGGTCTTGGGGTAGGGCGAGTTCGGGACCGGGAGGCCGTCCCAGTCGTTCGACTGGTGCGACGTCTCGGCGATCTCCATGGCGTAGCCCGGGTGCGCCGCGGCGACCTGGTGCAGGTTCGCCTCGTAGTGCTCGGGCGTCCCGTGCCACTCGGGGTAGTAGGAGTGCGCGATGACGTCGATGTCCTGGCCCTTGGCGTTCAGCCGGGTGAGGAACTGGTCCCAGAACTCGAGCGTCTTGTCGACCTTCCCGTTGTCGATGATCACGTGGGTCTCGACCTGGATGTCCTCGCCGTGGGCCGCCGAGACATCCCGGACGGCCTTGATGCCCGACGCCTGGAGGGTGGCGAACCGGTCCCACGCGGCGTCGTAGGCGGCCTGCTCGGCCGGGTCGTCCGAGCCCCAGTAGTCCCAGAGCAGGGCGCCGCCGGGCTGCGAGACGAACGACGGGTCGTGGTTGAAGAAGCACGAGCCGCACCACACCGAGTCGTCGAACCACGGCTGCGGGCGCTCGCTCCCCCACATGAAGCCGTTGATGAGCTCGTTGCCCACCGCGACCTTGTCGGGAGTGGTGCCCTGCGCGACGAGCGCGTCGATGGTCGCGTACGTGTAGTCGTAGACCGCCTGGGTCAGCTCGTCGAAGGGCAGCTCACGCCACGCGGTGGGCTTCGCCTGCTTGCTCGGGTCGGCCCACGAGTCGGCGTAGTGCAGGTCGATGCCCAGGCCCATGTCCTGCTCGACGACCTTGCGCGCGACGTCGAGGGTGCGCTCCGGGCTCTGGTACGCGGGATCGAGGTACTCGCCCGTCCGCTCGTCGCGCGGGTCGTTGAAGACGCGCAGGCGGATGTACTCCATGCCGGCGTCGGCAGCCGCCTCGAGGATCGGCACCGGCGCCGCGCCCTCGTCCACGACGTAGGTCAGGCCCTGTGCGTCGTTCTGGTCGGCGTAGGAGATGTCCGCGCCCAGCACGACGTCGTCGCGCAGGTAGTTCCACACGGACAGCTCGCTGATGCCGGCGACGGCGCCCGGGGACACGTCGGTGATCGTGACGCGCAGGAAGGCGATCCCGGCGCGCGCGACGAGGTGCTCCTCGCCGCGACCCGCCTGCTTGTTCCTCTTGCGGTCGACGAGGGTCTTCCACCGGTGACCGTCTGCGGAGGACTCGACCACGTACTGGTAGGTGCCGTGCGCGTCGGGGAAGACGAGACCGACCTTCCGGATGTTGTCGTACGCCCCGCCGAGGTCGAGGACGAGGGAGTGCCGACCCTTGCCGCGCGCGGTCCACGCGGTCGTCAGGTCGCCGTCGACGGCGAGTCCCGCATTCGCCTGCGCCGCGGTGGCGCTCACCGTGACCCAGGGCTTCGCGGCGAGGTTGCTGCGGACCGGTGCGAAGTTGACCAGGCCGTCGGGCTCCTCGGCCGGAGCGGGGCCCGCGCTGCCGAGGACGAGGGCGCCCGCGGCGAGGAGGGCGAGCATGGGGGTTCGGCGTCGGCTGATCGGCTGCATGGGACGTCCTTGTCTCATTGGAGTGTGCACGTGCACAGCACTCAGCCACCGTATGAGCGCACGAAAGCGCCCGTCAAGATGTCCGCGTATGTCGGGCCCGGATGGGAGCGTGCACAGGCGTGAAGGCGCGTGTCGTTCAGGATCCCCTCCGGGCGGCTCGGACCGGGCGGTCGGCCTGATCCGGCTCGTCAGGAAGGGGTCGGTCCAGCCGATCGGGTGCTGGCGCGCACGACGAGCGAGGTCGGCAGCGTGACGGCGGCTGGCTCCCCGCCCTCGACCAGCTCGATCAGCAGGCGCACCATCTCGCCGGCGATCCGTTCGAGTGGCTGCCGCATGGTGGTCAGCGGCGGATCGAGCGTCGCCGCGAGCCCGGAGTCGTCGAAGCCTCCGACCGCCACGTCCTGCGGGACGCGTCTGCCGGCCTCGCGGAGCACCTGCAGGGCGCCCGCAGCCATGAGGTCGGAGCCCACAAAGACCGCGTCGATGTCGGGTCGCCGCTCGAGGAGCGTCCGCATCCCCGCCGCGCCACCGTCCCGCGAGTAGTCGCCGTGGGTGACGAGCGACTCGTCGTAGAGCGACCCGAGCTCGTCGCGGTAACCCTCGAGACGGAGCCTGCCCCCGGGGGTGTCCAGTGGTCCGGTGATCGTCGCGATCCTGGTGCGGCCGATGTCGAGCAGGTGCCGCGTCATCCGCCGCCCGCCGCCGAGGTCGTCCGCGGCGACGTAGCCGAGGCTGCCCTCGAAGCCGAGCGGGATGCCGCAGGAGATCATCGGGATGCCCTGCCGCACCAGCGCGTCGAGGAGGCGGTTGCCGCTGTGCGAGGAGATCGCGAGGACGCCGTCGACGTGCCCGGCGCCGACGTAGGACGCGACCTGCTTCTGCTCCTCGGGGGTGCCCGCGACCATGAGCAGGAGCGGCATGCCGCGTGCGGCCAGCGCCTGGGCGGCTCCCCGCAGCAGGATCGAGAAGTTCGGGTCCTCGAACAGCAGGTGCTGGGGTTCGGTGAGCAGGAACGCCACCGAGTTCGACCGTCCGGTGACCAGGCTGCGCGCGTGCGGGTTGGCGGAGTAGCCGGTGGTCCGGATCGCCTCCTCGACGGCCGCGAGCGCGTCCGGGGACACCCAGTGCCCACCGTTGATGACGCGCGAGACCGTGCCCCGGGACACGCCCGCCGCAGCCGCGACGTCACGGATCGTCGGGCGTCTGCGCGGCGCGGGCGTCGGTCCCATCGCACGAGACTCTAGGGGAACGGGAACACAAACCACGCCGTGACCTCGCCTGCGGCGATCTCGACCTTCCAGAACCGCCGGCAGTCCTCAGGACGGCACCTGTGCGAACCAGTCCTCGCCCCGTCGAGGTAGCGTCGCGCAGGCCCGAGATCGAGCTGCTCGCACCGACCCGAGGCACGGAGGCCTGACACGCATGGACGAGATCCTGTACGGCGCCGCCTACTACGACGAGTACATGCCGACCGACCGCATCGACACCGACGTCGCGATGCTGCAGGCGGCGAACCTCAACGTGGTCCGCGTCGCCGAGTCGACCTGGAGCACGGTGGAGCCGCAGCCCGGCGTGTTCGACTTCACGCACATCGACCGCGCGCTCGACGCGATGGAGGCCGCCGGCATCCACGTCATCGTCGGGACCCCCACCTACGCGGTGCCGGCGTGGCTCGTGAAGTCGCACCCGGACGTGCTCGCCGAGACGAGCACGGGCCAGGGACGCTACGGGGCGCGCCAGATCATGAACATCACCAACCCGGCGTACCTCCTCCACTCGGAGCGGGTCATCCGCGCGCTCCTGGCGCACACCGCGCACCGCCGTGCGGTCATCGGCTTCCAGCTCGACAACGAGACGAAGTACTACGACGTTGCCTCGGCTGACGTGCAGCGCAGGTTCGTCACGCACCTCCGCGAGACGTTCGACGACGACGTCGACGCGATGAACCGTGCCTTCGGCCTGGACTACTGGTCCAACCGTGTCGACGCCTGGGAGGACTTCCCGGACGTGCGCGGCACTATCAACGGCTCCCTGGCCGCCTCGTTCGACCGGTTCCGCCGCTCTCTCGTGGAGGAGTTCCTCGCGTGGCAGGCCGCCATCGTGCGCGAGTACGCGCGAGGCGACCAGTTCCTCACGCAGAACTTCGACTTCGACTGGGGGCCGGGCTGGTCCTACGGGCTGCAGCCGGCCGTCGACCACTTCCGGGCTGCGGCGCACGTGGACATCGCCGGCGTCGACATCTACCACCCCACGCAGTCCGCGCTCTCCGGCAAGGAGATCGCGTTCGGTGGGGACATGACCCGCTCGATCAAGGGCGGCGCGAACTACCTCGTGCTGGAGACCCAGGCCCAAGGGCAGCCGGCCTGGCTGCCCTACCCGGGCCAGCTGCGCCTGCAGGCCTACAGCCACCTCGCGAGCGGCGCCGACGCCGTCATGTACTGGCACTGGCACTCCATCCACAACTCCTTCGAGACGTACTGGCGCGGACTGCTCAGCCACGACCTCCAGGCGAACCCCACCTACGACGAGGCCGCCGTCATCGGTGCCGAGCTCCGGCGGGTGGGGCGGTCGCTCGTGCACCTGCAAAAGTCCAACCGGGTCGCGGTCATGGTCAGCAACGAGGCCCTGACGGCGCTGAAGTGGTTCACCGTCGAGACCGGGTTCCCCGCCTTCCTCCGCCCGTCGATCGGCTACAACGACGTGCTCCGCTGGGTGTACGACGCCCTGTTCGAGCTGAACGTCGAGTGCGACTTCGTCTCCCCGGACACCGAGGACCTCAGCCGGTACGCGATGGTCGTCGTCCCGGCGCTGTACTCGGCGCCCGAGTCGACGCTGCAGCGGCTGAGCGCGTTCGTCGGCGACGGTGGCCACCTGGTCTCGACGTTCAAGTCGTTCGTCGCCGACGAGCACGTCAAGGTGTGGAGCGACCGGCAGCCGCACTCGCTCACGGGCGTCCTCGGGCTCACGTACAACCAGTTCACCGTCCCGGTCGACGTGCGCCTCACCCTGCACGGCGACCTGGCGGCCGCCCCGGGCGCCGCCGCGCTGGGCCCCGACGACCGCTCCGCCCTGCGCTTCATGGAGCTCCTGCAGCCCGACGGCGCGGAGGTGCTCGCGTCGTACGACCACCCTGCGTGGGGCGGTCAGGCGGCGGTGACCCGGCATCGCGCGGGGGCCGGGACAGCGATCCACCTCGGCACGATGACCGGACCCGCCCTGGTCCGCGAGGTGCTCGCCCTGGCGGTGCGCGACGCGGGCCTGTGGGGCTGGCCGCAGGAGCTCGCCGGGACCGTCACCGTTCGCCGAGGCGTGAACTCCGCCGGAGCACCGCTGACCTACCTCCTGAACTACTCCGACAGCCCCGTGCAGGTCACGAGCCCCGTCACGGCCCGGTCCGTCCTCGACGACGCCACCGTCGAGGGTGGCACCGACCTCACCGTCGGCGCCTGGGACCTCACCATCCTCGAGGAGGTCCGCTGACTCGGGGCGCACCGATCTCAGCACCCCGAAAGGCCCCGCGACCAGCGATCTAGCTGGCCACGGGGCCTTCGAGGCGGATCTGAGCACCGAGTGGTGCGGTGGACCTACAGGAGCCCGCGGAAGGCGAACTGGAAGGTCAGCTCGGTATCCGTGGGCAGTCGGTACTCGGCGTGGGTCTGCGCACCCCAGGAGTCGTCGCCGCCGACCCCGCGCCGCTGGAGCGCCGGCCGCAGGATCGTCTGATAGATCGGCGGAAGCTCGGTGTGGTGCGCGGCGTTCTCGATCTCGAACGGCGTCCACGGCAGGGCCGACAGCTCCATGCCCTGGTCGGACTCCAACCGCAGGCCCGCCCCACGCTCGTCGGTCACGGTCGCCCAGCGGACGCCTGTCCGGCTGCCCGCCTCCTGCGGACGCAGGTAGGGCGTGAGCGCGGTCCGGACGTCGGCCTCCCACACACCCAGCCGCGCGCCCGCTCGACGGTCGACATAGGACTCCTCGGGCCCGTCCCCGTACCAGCGCAGGTGGCGGAACGAGTGGTCGGTCGCCAGCAGGAGCCCGAGCTCGGGCATGTCCGACAACCCCGGACCTGGTCGCACGGTGAGGGTGACCTCCACGCGACCGTCACCGTCCACGAGGTAGGAGAGCTCGCACTCCCCCGCCGGCGTGGTGGGCAGCTCGTACCGGAAGCGGACGCGCACGCCGGCGTCCGTCTGCTCGACCGCCGGCTCGTCGGGCCCCCGGACGGCCTTCGCATACCGGCTGGCGAGAAGCCACGCGCCGTCCTGCGCGGGTGCGCCCCAGCCGTACTCGTTGGAGGTGGGTGCGTGCCAGAAGCTCGGCTGGGGCACCGAGCGCAGCAGCTCCCGGCCGCCGTCCGGCGTCAGCCCGTAGCGGTAGGAGAGCAACCCCCCGTGCAGCCGCGAGAACAGGGCGGTGAAGTGCCTCCCCCGCACGCCCACGTTGTGGATGCCGTAGACGACCTCCGGTGTGGCGGCCCGACGGGCCGGCACGGAGCCAGCGACGACCACGACCGCCTGCTCGTGCGCCACCTCGTGCCCGGCCGACGCCCAGCGCGTGGTGCGTCGGAGTCGGAAGGACACGTCGACGGTGTACTCCCCGGGTGCGGTCGGCACCGTGACGGGGAGCGCGTAGACCTGCGAGGCCCCAGGGGCGACGGCAGTGTCGAGCACCTCCTCCTGGAGCACCCGACCCTCTCGGGCGACGGTGACCACGCACTCGTGGGCCGACGACGGGGTGGCCAGGTGGCGGTTCTCGACCGTGACCTTGTCGGCGTCCACCGAGAGCCGGTAGCCCTGGTAGAGGTAGTGCACCTCTTGGGCGATCGGCTTGAGGGTGCGATCGGCGAAGACGATGCCGTTGCCACTGAAGTCCGAGTCGTGCGGCGCGTCGCCGAAGTCGCCGCCGTAGCCGAAGTACTCACGGCCACCGGGGTCGGTGCGCCGCAGTGCCTGGTCCGCGAAGTCCCAGATGAAGCCGCCCTGGAACAACGGCTCACGGTAGGCGAGGTCGAGGTACTTGTGGACCGCGCCGAACGAGTTGCCCATCGAGTGGGCGTACTCGCACAGCAGGTAGGGCTTGTCGCGGTGCGTCGCGAGGAACTCCTCGATCTCGGTGGCCGGCGCGTACATCCGCGAGACGACGTCGGTCGTCTGGGGGTACCGCGGGTCCCAGTGCACCCCTTCGTAATGCACAGGCCGGGAGTCTTCGCGACGGAAGTAGTCCGCGACCGCCAGGATGTCCGTCCCGCCGTACGACTCGTTGCCGCAGGACCACATGACGATGCTCGGGTGGTTCTTGTCCCGCTCCAGCATGCTCGCGGCGCGGTCGAGCAGGGCGGGCAGCCACTCGGGGCGGTCCCCGGGCAGAGCCTCCTCGATCGGCGCCCCACCGATGGCCACCCTGTCCCACATGGCGTGCGACTCGAGGTTCATCTCGTCGATGACGTACAGGCCGTACTCGTCGCACAGCTCGTAGAAGAACGAGTTGTTCGGGTAGTGGCTGGTCCGCACGGCGTTGATGTTCAGCCGCTTCATGAGCCGGAGGACGGCCTCCGTCTGCTCACGGGTCATCACGCGACCCTGGAGGCCGAAGTCGTGCCGGTTCACGCCGTTGAAGACCACGCGGGACCCGTTGACCTTGAGCAGGCCGTCCTCGATGCCGAACCGGCGCACACCTACTCGCACAGGGATGTGCTCGGTCAGGCGGCCCGACGCGTCGTGCACGTCGAGCGTGAGGTCGTACAGGTGAGGGTCCTCCGCGCTCCACAGCCGCGGGCTCTCGATGCGGACCACGAGCTCGTCGTCGCCGCTCAGCTGTCCGGCACCGACGATCCGGGCGTCCACCCTGCCTTCGCCGGCCAGGACGACGCGCACGCGCACCGTCGCCTCGGACAGGTCGTCGGCGACGTCGGTCACTACTCGGACGTCTTCGACGTGCACGGTGGGCCGGCGGTTCAGGACGACGTCCCGGAACAGGCCCGAGAACCTGAAGAAGTCCTGGTCCTCGATCCACGACCCGGCGCTCCACCGGACCACCTGCGCCACGATGAGGTTCTCGCCGTCGACCACGGCGTCGGTGAGGTCGAACTCCGACGGCGTGAACGAGTCGGTCCCGTAGCCCACGTAGGCGCCGTTCAGCCACACGGCGACGGCACTCTCCGCGCCGTGGAAGCTGACGCTCAGCCGCTCGCCAGGCTCGAGCGGGTGCTCGAGGGTGAACGTCCGGCGGTACGTCGCCACGGGGTTGTACCGCTGGGGAACCTGCCCCGCCTCGAGCTGCTCGTAGCCGTCCCACGGGTACTGCACGTTGGTGTACTGCGGGCGGTCGTAGCCGAGCAGCTGCACGTGGGCGGGCACCGGCACGTCGTCCCAGCCCGAGTCGTCGACGTCCACCCGCTCGAAGCCGGGGACGACGAGGGCGGGGCTCTTCGCGTAGTGCAGCTTCCACAGCCCGTTGAGCGACTGCTCGAAGGAGCTCGTTCCGGTCTTCGCCTCCTGCGGGGAGGCGAACCACCGGTGGTCGGAATGCGCGTCGAGCCGGTTCTCCTTGACGAACTGGGGGTCCGCGATCCGGTTGAGGTCGAATGTCACTTGATGGCCCCCGTGACGCCCTCGGCAAAGTGGCGCTGCAGCGCCAGGAAGATGACCACCGTCGGCACCGACACGATGAACACGGCGAGCATGAGGCTGCCGTAGTCGGTGACGTACCCGGCGCGCATGTTCGAGAGCAGCATCGGCAAGGTCTGGTACGCGTTGTCGACCAGGATCACCTTCGGCCACAAGAAGTTGTTCCACGAGAACAGGAAGGTGATGACACCCGCGGCAGCAAGGGTGGGCTTCATCGTCGGCAGGTAGATGCGCGCGAAGATGCTCACCTCGCCCAGCCCGTCGAGGCGCGCCGCCTCGATGATCTCGTGCGGGAACGTCCGCGAGGCCTGCCTGAACAGCAGGATCAGGAACGGTGTCGCGATCAGGGGCAGGATGACCGCGGCCGTCGAGTTCACCAGGCCCAGCTGGGCGAAGAGGCGGAACAACGGGATCATCGTGGCCGCGAACGGGATCATGATCGCCAGGAGCAGGAGCCCCATGACGGCGTCCTTCGCCCGCGAGTGGTAGATCTCGAACGCGTAYCCCGCGATCGAGCACAGCACCAGGGCGAGCAGGGTCGTCGCGACGGCGTTGACCGCGGAGTGGTAGAACGCCGTCCCCAGGGGCTGGGCGTCGACGAGCGACCGGAAGTTGTCGAGGAGGTGGCCCCCCGGAAGCAGCTTGGACGCGATCACCTCGTTGCTCGTGTTCGTCGCCGAGACGGTCATGAAGTACAGCGGGAAGACCGACAGGACGACGGCGACCGACAGGAACAGGTAAGCGGGGATCCGGCGAAGTGTTGTCCTAGTCACGCTTGTCGCCCACCTTCAGCTGGATGGCGGCCAGGATGGCCACGATGATGAGGATCGCGTAGGAGATGGCGGCCGCGTACCCGAAGTTGGGGCTGTTGCGGAACGACACGTTGTACAGGTAGTGCGAGACCGACATCGTCGTGTTGCCCGGGCCACCTGCGGTGAGGTTGAACGACTCGTCGAACATCTGCAGCGTTCCGTTGGTCGACAGGATCGCGCAGAGCAGGATGATCGGCTTGAGCTGCGGCATGGTCACGTACCAGAAGGTCTTGAACCCGTTCGCGCCGTCGACGCGGGCCGCTTCCAGGGTCGAGCGGTCGATGTTCTGCAGGGCGGCCAGGAAGAAGATCATGTTGTAGCCGGTCCACCGCCACAGCAGGCCGAGGATGATCACCATCCGCGCGGTGCCGGTCTGGCCGAGCCAGTTGACGGGAGAGTCGAGTATCCCGAATTGCGTGAGCAGGTCGTTGGCGAGGCCGTCGGTCGCGAAGATCTGCCGGAACACCAGCGAGTACGACACGAGGCCCACGGCGCACGGCAGGAAGATCGCCGTCCGCCAGAACCCCTTCCACCGCAGCCACGGTGCGTTGAGCACGTTCGCCAGCAGCATCGCGAGCAGGAGCATGATCGGTACCTGGATGATCAGGTAGATGAACGTCGTGCTGAGCGTCAGCCGGAACTGGTCGTCCTGGAACAGTCGCTGGTAGTTCAGCCACAGCGGCTCGGCCCAGCTCAGCTGGGTCCCGCGTCCCGTCTTCAGCGACAGGAAGAGCGCCTGGATCATCGGCCAGAAGTTGACCAGCACGATGATGGCCGCGGCGGGAATGATGAACGTCCACCCGGTCAGGCTGCGGCGGCGCTGGATCGCTGACAGAGGTGCCGCCTTGGGCGGCCTGGCCCCCCCGCCCTCAGGTCACCCCATGGCGAACTCGACGGTCTGCTGCGCCTGGTCGAGCTCGGCCTTCGGGTCCGCGCCGTTGAGGATGTTGGTGATGGCGACGCTCACGGCGTCGCGACCCTCGTAGTAGTAGGCGCCCGTGTTGTTGCTGGGAACCTGCGCGGCGAACTTCAGGACGTCGGCGTAGATCGGCTGCCCGCCGTAGAACTCCTGCGGCTCGTTGTAGACGTCCGACTCACCCGCGGGAAGCCAGTTGGCCAGTGCGCCCGACTTCGGGAGGATCGTGTCGTAGAACTCGGTCGAGCCGGCGAAGGTCGCGTCCAGGAAGTCGCTGGCGAGCGCCTCGTTGCYGTTCGGGGTGATCGCCCAGGACGAGCCACCGTTCGCGGTGTAGTTCGTCGCCCCGTCGACGCCGTCGAGCTTCGGGACGTTGGTGACGGCCCACTTGCCGGACTGGTCCGCGGCCGACTGGATGGAGCCGGAGATCCACACGCCGTTGACGATGCCGGCCGTGTTCGAGTTCACGATCGTGTTGATGTACTCGTCCCACGAGTTGACCTCGACGAAGACGCCGGCCTTGACCAGCTGCCCGTACATGTCGATGGCGGCCAGCAGCGCGTCGTTGTCGGTGATCGTCGGGTTGCCCTCGTCGTCGAAGAGGCTCGCGCCCGCGCTCTGCAGCATCATCATGATCGTGTCGGCCGAGTTCGCCTGGCCGGTGAGCAGCGGCTTGCCCGTCTTGGCCAGCACGTCCTTGCCGAGGGTGAGGAACTCGTCCCACGTGATGTCGGTGAAGTCGTCGACCGTGTAGCCGGCCTGCTCGAGGAGGTCCGTCCGGTACGCGCCGATCGCGGTCCCGTTGTCGAACGGCACACCGTAGTTGGTGTCGTCGACCGTGGAGTACGCCACGACGGACTCGGGGAACTCGCTGTAGTCCACCTTGGAGTCGCCGAAGTTGGCGAAGATGTCCGGGTAGTTGATGACGTTCTTCTGGAACGCGTTGTTCTGCATGAGGAAGATGTCGGGCAGCTGGTCGGTCTCGCCCGACTGGGCCAGCGTGGTCAGCTTGGTCTGCAGGTCGTCCCACGGCGTCTCGACGACCTCGAGGCTGAAGTCCGGGTGGTCCTTCTGGTAGACCTTCTCGGCCTCCTCGAGGGCGTAGATGTTGAACGCCGGGTCCCATGCCCAGACCGTCAAGGTGTTGTCGCCCGTACCACCGCTGGCGTCAGTCGTCTCGTCCGTGCCCGAGCCACCACCTCCACCGCTGCAAGCGGCGAGGGCGAGGCTCAGCGTCATGACGGCGCCCAGCGCCCCGAGCGTGCGTGTCTTCTTCATCGGGTGATCCCTTCGTGCTGTTGGTCGTCCCGTGGACCGTCGCCGGCTCTCGCCGAGCCGCCGGCTCCCGCGCCCCCCGCGACGTCGCGGCGGGTGAGCGGGATAGGTCGACTGTGCTGTTTGGAGGTCGTGCGCCGTGCTGTGGGTCAGGCGGTTCCCAGCTCCGCGCCACAGAGGTCTCGTCCACACCGACCACGAGCGACACCGGCGTCACTCGACCTCTCTGGCGATTGGTGACGTCACCATAGCAGCGGTCCGACGACTCCTCCGGCGACGTTTTGGTAACGGTCAGGTATGGATTCGCGACGATTGGTGACGTCACCATCCCTGTTCCCCACTAGCATCTCGCCATGACCACCGCGCCAGCGCCCGGCCGACGCCGCTCGGGCCCTTCGATCGGAGACGTGGCTCGCCTTGCCGGCGTCTCGCCGCAGAAGGTCTCGCGCGTCTCGACAGGCGCCGAGTCCGTCCGATCGAGCACCCGCGCACGCGTCGTGCACGCCATGGACCAGCTCGGCTACTCGCCGAACCGGGCGGCCCAGGCGCTGCGGAACGGCACGTTCGGCGCCATCGGCGTGCTCTCGCACGGCTTCAACCGCACTGGTGAGGCCCTCACGGCCGAGGCCCTCGTCGCGGCCGCGGAGCTCGAGGACTACTCGGTCACGCTCCTCCACGTGCGCAACCCCGCCCCGGACGGCTGGGAGAACGCGGCCCACCGCATCTCGCACCAGGCCATCGACGGCCTCGTCATCATGCGGGCCGAGCTGGCGACGCCGGCGACGCTGGTGCTCCCCGCCGGCATGCCCGTGGCGGTGTCCTTCTCCAAGTTCGCAGGCCACTACCCCACCGTCACCGCCGACCACGTCCAGGGCAGCGAGGAGGCGGTCCGCCACCTGCTCGGCCTCGGACACCGCACCGTGCACCACCTCGCCGGGCCGCTGGACTCGGACCACGCCCTCGTGCGCAGCGGTACGTGGCGCCGCTGCCTCCTGGAGGCCGGGATTCGTCCGCCCGAGCCGGTGTACGGGGACTGGAGCGCGCGCTCCGGCTACGAGGCGGGTCAGCGGCTCGCGGACGACCTCGGGGTGACCGCCGTGTTCTGCGCCAACGACGAGATGGCGTTCGGCCTGGTGCGGGCGCTGCACGAGCAGGGCCGTCGCGTGCCCGAGGACGTGTCCGTGGTGGGCTTCGACGACATCGCCGTCAGCGGCTGGGCCTCGCCGCCCCTGACGACCGTCAGGCAGGACTTCCCCGCCATCGGCCGCGCGCTGGTCGGCCTCGTCGTCGGTCAGCTCCGGTCACGGTCGATCCCGGCTCCGGCGCTGACGATCGTGCCTACGGAGCTCATCGTCCGGGCGAGCAGCGGACCCCCTCCGCGCTGAACCGCCGGCCGCCCGGACGCAACCCCGTCGCACCCTCCCGGCCCGCCTGGTCGTCGACCAGGATGGTGCCCCAGGCGCCGCCCAGGGCCACCTGTCGCACCATGACGAGGACTCGATGGAGAGCATCACGAAGAACCGCCAGACGCCCGCGACGCTGCGTGCGATGGTCGAGCGTGCCTACGGCGCCGACCAGGTGCCCACGGGCGAGCCGGACACCTGGCTCGAGGAGCTGGGGCACGGCTGGTTCAACGTCGCCTACCGGATCCTGCTGCGCGACGGCCGGGCCGTGGTCGTGAAGATCGCGCCGCCGCGGGGCGTGCCCGTGATGCCCGCCGAGCGCGGCGCGATGCGCATCGAGCTCGACGCGCTGGCGCTGATCGCGGCACGCACCGACGTCCCGGTCCCGCAGGTCGACCACGCCGACCTGAGCCACGAGCTCGTCGACGCCGACTACTTCTTCATGCCGTTCGTCGACGCCGAGAACTTCGGCATCATCACCGACGGCCTGAGCACCGAGCGGCGCGACGCGTACAACGAGGCGCTCGGCGCTGCCAACCGCGAGCTGAACTCGATCCGCGGGAGCTGGTTCGGACCGCTCGCCGGCCCGGGCGACCCGTCGTGGCGGGTCGTGTTCACCGGCCTCGTCGAGGACGTCCTGGCCGCCGGGGAGGCCCGCAACGTCGACATCGGCCGGGACTACGACGAGATCCGCAAGGTGGTCGCCCTGCACGCCGACGTCCTCGAGGACGTCATCGAGCCGAGGTTCGTCGAGTGGGACCTCTGGGACTCCAACGTCATGGTCCGCGACGGCAGGATCGTCACGATCATCGACCACGAACGAGCCCTGTACGGGGACCCGCTGATGGAGGCCGGGTTCGCCGGCACGCAGCTGTCCGACCTCGGCGACCCGACCGCGTTCATGCGCGGCTACGGCCAGGAGCAGCTCACCCCCAGGGAGCAGACGCGCCGTCGCTTGTACTGCCTGCACCTGGTCGTGATCATGGCCATCGAGACCGTCTACCGCGGACACACGACACCTACCCAGTACGACTGGGCACGCGAGAAGATCGACACGACGATGCGCCTGCTCACCGAGCCGTGACCACCCGGGACACCGGCGCGCGGACGCGGCGCACGCTCGACGCCGCCGCCCTGGGCGAACGGCCCGTCGGGCGGCTGCTGTGGCACGCCTGCACCCAGACCACCATCGCGGTCGGGGTCTACGGGATCTACGCGCTCACCAACGCCTGGTTCGTCGCCCGCGGCGTCGGGACCACGGCGATGGCGGCGGTCAACCTCGTCGCCCCGTTGCTCCTGGCGCTGGGCGCGGTCTCGACCGCCCTCGGCGTCGGCGCAGCCTCCGTCGTCTCCCGGCACCTCGGTTCCGGCGACACGAGCACAGCCGCACGCGCGGCCGGGAACGCCTTCGTCGTCTTCTGGACCGCCGCCGTCACGACCACCGTGATCGGGCTGACCGGGCTGGAGCCGCTCCTGCGGCTGCTCGGCGCCCACGGCGAGACCCTTGGCTACGCGCGCGAGTACGCCCAGATCATCCTGGCCGGCGCGATCGTCTCGACCGGGTTCTCCAGCCTCGTCCGGGCCGAGGGTCGGATGCGGTTCGCCACGATGCTCTGGGTCGTCCCCGTCGCGGTCCAGATCACCCTCGATCCGCTGCTCATCTTCGGACTGGACCTCGGCGTCCGTGGAGCCGCCCTGGGAACGGTCGGCGGCCAGGCCGTCTCCGCCGCCATGAGCATGTGGTTCTTCTTCGCCCAGCGGCACCGCCCCTACCGCGTCCGCAGGTCCGACCTGCGGCCCCACCTCCCGACGGTCCGCACCCTCGTGGGTATCGGCGCCCCGTCGTTCCTCGCCGGCTTCGGCGCCACCCTCCTCGTCGTGGTCGTCAACACCACGCTGTCCCGGCTGGCCGCCGCCACCGCGGCACTGGCCGCGTTCGCGATCTGCTCCCGCATCCAGACGTTCGTCGCGATGCCCCAGCTCGGCATCAGCCAGGGGATGCAGCCGATCGTCGGGTACAACGCCGGTCGCCGGCTCGCCGCACGCGTCCGACGCGCCCGGACCCTGTCGCTGCGCGCCACCCTCGTCTACAGCACCGTCGCCGCCGGCTCCGTCGCGCTGCTCGCCGAGCCCATCACCGCCGTCTTCGTCGACGACGCCGCCGTCCACGCCGAGTCCGTCGACGCTCTGCGCATCCTGGCGATCGGGTTCGCTGCAGCCGGCGTCACACCACTGGTCTCCGCGTACTTCCAGGCTCTCGGCCGACCACGACCGTYGTACCTCATCTCCGTCGGAACGCTCCTGCTCGTCAAGGTCCCGCTGGTGCTCGCCCTCGGACACACGGGCCCCACCGGCATCTGGACCGGCCTGGCCGCGGGCGAGGTCCTGTCCGCCGGCATCGCGCTGCTGGTCCTGCGCCGCCTCGACGTCCCGGCCGCGCGCGGCGGAAGGGCGAGGTCGACGACGGACGCGGTAGACCTGCCGCTCGTGCCATGAGGTCCGGCTGCGACGACGACGGCCTCGAGGAGGCGGTCAGCCCCGGCGGACGGCGATCCGGACGGCCGCGGCCATGCCGCCGTCGCCGTACGTGACCTCCCCGACCGGCAGCGACCCGTCCGCGGCCACGAGGTCCTCCCACCGGCCGGCGGCGTCCATGGCGCGGGCCTCGAGCGCCAGCAGCACCTCCCGCAGGTGCCGCTCGAAGACGGCGCGATGCTTGTCGACGATCCGGCCGTAGAGCTCCAGCCGGGAGTCCATGGAGCGGACGTTCGCGGACGCGGGCGCCGTCCGGTACTCGATGAGCGGCTCGGGCACGACGGTGACGTGCCCACCATCGCCGACGAGCGACAAGAAGAAGTCCCAGTCCTCGAACCCGCTGCGCATGTCCTCGTCGTAGCCGCCACACGCACGCCAGGCGTCGCGACGGACCACGGCGGACGCAGGGCAGGCGTTGCGGTGCAGGAAGTCGACCGCCGACCCTCCGCGAGGCCGGACGACCGCGTCGATCACGCCGTGCGCATGCAGCCACGACGAGGCGGCACGTGCGCCGGGGTCACCCTCCAGGACCGCGACCGTCCGCTCGAGGAACGTCGGCGCGAGGCGGTCGTCGCCGTCCAGCACGGCCACGAGGTCGGTCCCAGCAGCGGCGATCCCCGCGTTCCGGGCTGCGCCGACCCCACGGTTGGACTGACGCAGCACCCTGACCCGAGCGTCCCTCTGGAGCCGCTCGATGACGTCGACCGACTCGTCGTCGGTCGAGCCGTCGTCGACCACGATGACGGCATCCGGGACGCGGGTCTGGCGCAGGACCGACTCGACCGCTTCGGCGACCAGTCCGCCCTGGTCGAACGCGGTGACGATGACGCTCACGCTCAGCACGCCTCATGCTGGCACGAGCGGCCCGGTCGCGGGCCCCGACGTGCTCAGGGGATCCCGGCGTGGCCTCTGACCAGCACAGGGATTCGAGCCCCTGACCCCTTGCAGCACCGCGATGCACTCGGATCCGTCAGTCAGTCTCGGTGTACGTCACTGAACCGTCCGCTGCCACGACGAGCTCGGTGCGCGGACAGGCAGGCTGACTCGGAAACAGTCGACGGGTGCGTGATTCTTCCCACTACGGAACGGAGAAGATGCGCAATCGTGCCGACGCGATGCCCGACCCCGCGCTCTTAGCGTGCTGCCGTCCAGCAACGACGGGAGCACGTCATGAACAACCAACGCATCGAGACCCTGGTGATCGGTGCCGGCCAGTCTGGCCTCGCCACGGGCTACCACCTGCAGCGGCTCGAACGCCCGTTCCTGATCGTCGACGGGAACCCCCGCGTCGGGGACGGCTGGCGCCGACACTGGGACACGCTGAGGCTCTACAGCCCGGCGAAGTATGACGCGCTCCCCGGCCTCAGCTGGCCGGCGGCGCCCTGGTCGTCGAGGTCGCGGACTACCTGGAGAAGTACGCGATCCACCACGACCTCCCGGTGCGGACGAGCACCCACGTCGACCGGCTCGAGGCGAGACCCGAGGGTGGCTACCGCGCTGTGCTCGGCGAGGACACGGTCACCTGTGACAACGTGGTCGTCGCCACGGGCACGTTTGGACGAACGCCGTACGTCCCGGCCTTCGCCGCCGACTTCGACCCGTCCATCCAGCAGCTGCACTCGTGCGAGTACCAGCGTCCGTCGCAGATCTCCGCGGGTCCTGTGCTCGTCGTGGGCGCCTCGCACTCGGGGTGCGACATCGCCTACGAGGTGGCCGAGCACCTACCCACCACGCTGGTCGGGCGGGACTGCGGGCAGATCCCGTTCCGGTGGGACCGGAAGCCATTGCGGATCGGCTTCCCCGCGGTCGTCCTCATGTGGCAGCACGTGCTCACCCGGCGCACGCCCATAGGACGCAAGGCGCTCGACGAGGTCCGGCACCACGGCGGACCGATGACCCGGGTCAAGCGGGAGGATCTCGCCCGGCGGGGCGTCGAACGAATCACCCAGCGGGTCGCCGGCGTCGACGGCGGGCGACCGGTGCTGGACGACGGCCGGGTGATCCCCGCCTCGACGGTGATCTGGTGCACCGGCTTCCAGCAGGTCTTCGACTGGATCACGGTGCCGGTCTTCGGACCGGACGGATGGCCCGAGGAGTACCGCGGTGTCGTCGAGAAGGCTCCCGGGATGTTCTTCTGCGGCCTCTCCTTCCAGTACGCCTTCAGCTCCATGGTGCTGGTGGGCGTCGGGCGCGACGCGGAGTACGTCGCGCGCCAGATCGCCGGGAGGGCCGACGCCTTGACGGCTGCCTGACGGGTCGTACGCGCACGTCCTAACATCAGAAGTGGGTGGTGCGCCGTGGGAGTGGTCGACGATCTGGAACGAGCACGGGAGGCGTACGAGCGCCGCGAGTGGGTGGCCGCGTACGACGCCCTCTCGGATGCCGACGACACCGCCCTCGGCGCACAGGACTTCTCTCGGCTGGCGATCGCGGCCTACCTCCTGGGCCGGCAGAACGACTGCGTCCAGGCCTTGCAACGGGCCTACAAGGCGCACATCGACGCCGGCGAGACCGTGCCCGCGGTCCGCATCGGATTCTGGCTCTCGATGGTGCTCCTCGAGAACGGCGAGTCCGCCGTCGGGGCCGGCTGGGTCGGCCGCTGCCGCCGGCTCTTGGAGCAGGTTCGCGGCGACGTCGTGGAGCGGGGGTACGTCCTGGTTCCCGTGATGATGCGCCACATCTACGCGGGCGAGTTCGAGCCGGCGTCGAAGCTGGCTGAGGAGATCACGGAGTACGGGCGGAGGTTCAGCGACGCCGACCTGCTCGCCCAGGGGCTCAACGCGCAGGGCCGGATGCTGATGATG
>NZ_JBFUHU010000108.1:0-10468 GCF_056402235.1 Cellulomonas sp. P4_B5_2 | reverse complement strand
ACGCAGGTGAGCCACGTGCGTGCGGCGCGGGCCAGGTCCTCCCGGTTGTCGACGTGGACCTTGTGGCAGGCGGAGAAGATGTGGTTCTCGACCGTCCGCACGCTCAGCACCATCCGGGCTGCGATCTCCGGCGTGGTGTAGCCGCGGGCGACCGCCACCGCGACCTCACGCTCGCGCGTGGTGAGGTTCACCGCCTGGTCCAGCGGGGCGAACAGACCGCACAGGTCGCGTCCGCGGAGGCCCGCCTGGCTCCACGCGGCGTCGGCGTGCACGATCGCGAGCGCGGTGTCGCCGCGGGCGATGAGCTCGATCGACCGTGCGACGGCGGTGCGGACCGCGGGCTGACGCAACCCTGCGTCGTGCAGGACGACCTGCTGCCGGCCCAGCTCGTCGATGTCCCTCGTCGCCAGCGCGGCGCCGTACTGCGCGAGCCGGGACAGCAGCGAGGAATCGGTCGCGGCTGCCGCCTGGACGAGCACCGCCGCACGCTCGGGACAGGGGTCGTGCTCGAGCGACGCGACCCCGGCAGCCACGGCGGCCGGGATGAACCCGTGGAGGRGTCGCTCCTGCACCAGGTCCCAGAGCACGTCCGCGGCGTCGGCGTCGGGTCCCTCCGCGACCACCGCGCCGACCACGTCGGAAACCATCCACGGGTGCGGCCCGCGCACCCCCCGCAGGGCCGTCGCCTGCGTGACGATCGAGCGGGCGTACGCGCCCCGGCTCTGCCAGTGGGCGCCTGACGCCGCGAACGTGAGCAGGGCGGCCTGGATGTGCGTCAGGTGCGCCGGGACCGAGCCGAGCGCCAGCACCGACGACACGAGCGCGCTGAGCTCCACCGCGCGGCCCTGCAGCGCCAGCCCRTACGCGGCGACGTAGGCGTGCGGGAGCACGACGGTCGGTGCCAGGTCGGCTCGGCCCCGTTCCACCCCGGCGAGGGCGTCGCGCACGGCGGCGTCGACGTCGCAGGACAGGAGCCGGACCATCCCGGCGATGACCGCGACACTCTCCGCGCGACGGCCAGCCGCTTCCTCGATCCCGTCGAGCAGCTCGAGCGCCGCCGCCGGCAGACCGGCCGCGATCTCGACCTCGGCCGCGGCGAGGAGCAGCCGTTCGCGGATGTCCACGTCGTCGTCGGCGAGCGGCAGCAGGGCCGCACGCGCGGACGGCACGTCCCCGACCAGGAGCTCCACCCGAGACGCTGCGGCCCGCAGGATGCCGTCGGCGGTGCACCCTGCGGAGCGGGCCGCCTCGAGCTCGCCGAGAGCCGCGTCGCGCGTGCCGCCGGTCGACGCGCAGTAGAAGGCGGCCCAGGCGGCCAGCTCGGCGCGCCCTCGGTGATCCGCTCCGTCGACCCGCGTCTCGCGCAGCACGGCGGCCACCTCGTGCGGGCGGGCACCGGCCACGAGCATCGCAGCGACCAGCGCCGCGCCGTGGGTGGCGTCGGGGTCCGAGCGCCACTCCCGTCGCCGGGCGGCGACGTCCGCCGACGAGTGCTGCGCGAGCATCTGCACCAGGACCGCAGCTCCGCCGTCCCCGGCGTGCTCGCCGATCGACGTCGCAGCCTCGAGGTCCGCCTCGGCCAGCCGCTCCCGGGTCACGACGTTGCGCAGGGTCGAGCCCTCGTGCGTGAGGTAGTCCCCGAGGAGCGGTGGGAAGACGCCCACGATCGGTGCACCGCGGTTGGGCAGCACCTGGAGCAGTCCCCGGTCGTCGAGCGCCGCGATCGTCTCGGGCTCGACCAGCTGGCGCGCGGCCCGCAGCGGCACGGTGCCGGCGAACGCGAGCAGGGTGAGCGCGTCGACGCACGCGTCGTCCACGTCGGTCAGCAACGGTTCGACCGCCTGGGACAGCGGCGTCGTCCACAGGTCGCCGCGAGCGATCCAGAGCCCGTCGCGGAACACCAGGCGGTTGTCCCGGCGGCCGTTCTCCACGACCGCCTCCACCAGACCCGGCAGCCCGCCCGACACCGCGGCGATCCGCGCGACCGTCGTCGGCTCGACCCCGCCGGGCAGCAGCTGGTGCACGAGCGTGTGCACCTGCTCGAAGGTCAGCGGGTCGAGCGTGACGCGCACCCCCGGACGCAGCCCCGCCGTCAGCGCGCTGGTGTCGGTCTGCCGGCGACCGCCGGGTCGGCTCGTCATCAGCACGGGTGTGGGGCGGTGCGACAGCAGGGCCACGATCGCCCCGGCGCTCGCGGGGTCGAGGTCGTCGGCGTCGTCGATGACCAGGACGGACCGGGGCGCGTCGAGCAGGTCCTCCATCGACGCGATGGCCGATGACAGCGCAGGCAGCTGTCCGGCGACCGGGGAGATGTGGATCCCTGCCGCGGCGAGGGCGCTGAGCGGACGATCCCGCAACGACCGCAGCCCTCGCACCTCGGTGACCATCGTGCCTTCGAGCGTCAACCGCTCGGCGACCTCGCGGACCAGGGCCGACCGGCCCGAGGAGCGCATGCCCACGAGGTTGACGTTGGTGCCCTCGCGCAGGAGCGTCAGCGTCCGCTCGACCCGTTCCGGGGGCAGGTGCACCTCGCGTGGCGTGCCGGAGACGTGCAGCACGGACGTGCGATTCGGCACTGACACCGTCGACTGGGCCATGGGGGCATCCTCGCCCCTCGGTCTCGTGCCGCCCTGGGTCCTCCGACCCGGATCGCGACCCCGGACGCGTGACGAGGAGCGCCGATGTCGTGATCGGGCAGGTCGTCAGCCGGCTACGGGCCGAGCTCCTCGCGGTCAGACGAGCGCCGCGGTCAGGAACGTGAAGATCGCGACGTCCGAGAGGAAGTGGATCCACCACGCCCAGAACAGTCCGCGCGTCTCGAGCATCGCCTTGGCCAGGATCCATCCGAGGAAGACGGTGAGCGTGGCGCCCAGGAGTCCGCCGGGGGTGCCGAAGTAGTGCGCCATCCCGAACAGCACGGCTGACTGCCAGAGCGCGCCGCCGCCGCCGACCGCGGGTGCGAGGGTCGCCAGCACGGGTGCCCGGTAGGTCATCTCCTCGTTGAAGGCGTTCAACGCTGCGTAGGCAAGGATCGACGGTGCCATCGGCAGGACGGCGAGCATCGTGTCGCCGTCGGGTCGGAGCACGAACCACTGCGCGAGGGCGACGACCACGGCGATGTACACGCTCCACTGCAGCGCGAACCGCGACCAGGAGACCGGGCGGGGGAAGCCGAACGCAGGGACGGGCCGCAGCGGCGCGCGCAGGTCGCCGCGGGCGAGGAAGAACTCCCGGCGTCGGTAGCCCAGAGCGAGGAGCACCCCGACCATCGCGGCGGTGACCACCAGCTTGCTGAGCTGCTCCGACCGCATGCGCTCGTCGAGCACGGAACCACCCAGCAGACCGTCGAGCCCGGCCACCGTGCGTTCGATCCGGGGGAGCAGCGACTGGAGCGCGACGAAGGCGGCGAGCACGGCGACGAAGTCGCGCAGCGGACGCAGCCGGGCGACGGTGGCGGCGACGACCGTCAGGGCCACGAGCCCGACGAGCTTCCAGGCGGACCACCACGGGGGGACTGTCCCGGTCAGCACGGCCCAGGCGATCTCGGGCAGCCCGAAGGCGGCCACGACTGCCCACGCGACGATCGTCAGACCGGCGCTTCGGCCGGTCTCCGCAACATCAGGAGATGTGGCCGGGGTGGTGGACACCGTCGCCCCCTCTGCCGGCGACCCTGGTCGGTCGGCGTCGTCGCGCTCGGATGAGGAGCAGCTGCGCCGTCCGCGCCTCTCCGGACGGCTCATCCACCACCCTCAGACGTCACCGTGGTCTCGCCGTAGGGCCCGAAGTCCCGTCGTGCCGCGGCGCTGTCGGGCCGGCGCTCGCCTGCTCGTGCACGCGGACCGCGCGGCGCAGGTACGAGAAAGGCCCCCGCCAACGTTTCCGTTGATCGGAGGCCTGTCTGCTGGCTCCCTCGACTGGACTCGAACCAGTAACCGTCCGATTAACAGTCGGATGCTCTGCCAATTGAGCTACGAGGGATCGTGCGGGAAGAAACTCTAGCAGCCGCTGCGGGGTGCCCCGGACGCGTCAGCGGGGGAGCCCGACGGCGTCGCGGACCTCGTCCTCCGCGGCGTCGAGGATCGCCGCCACCGCGGGATCCGACAGGTCGACGGCCGCATCGCCGAGGACCTGCGTGAACAGTCCGCCGTCCTCGTCGCGGCGCAGGACGACGCGGACGCGGTGGTCGCCGGGCAGTGTGACGGACGCCGCATGCACCACGGACTGCTGCACCCGCTCGCGGAACGTCTGGGAGAACGCGTACGACCCGGGCACCTCGGCGAAGGTCAGCTGCTCCGACTCGCCCGACACCCAGCGCAGCGTCATGGTGCGGGTCGCGGCGTCCAGGGAGCCGTGGTCGACGTCCGACCAGGGGCGCCGGACGACCGGGCCGTCGGGTGCCAGGAGGTGCAGGGCGCGGCGGGTGGCCACCGCCCACCGGCCGTCGGCCAGCTCGGTGCTCACCAGCACGGCGTCGCCCGCGTGCAGGTCGAGGCGGCTGCGGTCGGCAGCGGGGATCCGGCGTCGGGAGAACAGGGCCACGACCTCACGGTACCCGCGTGGTTGCTCCTGACCGCGTCGGCGAGAACGATGAGAAATCGGGACGAAGTATCAGATTGTGCCCACGAGGATCTTGGAAGGTGGCGCGGCCGTTCCCGACCGCGTCCTGGGAGCGCGACGGGATCGAGGGGATGACATGAAGACTGCGTATCGGGTGCTCGCCTACCTGGTGGCCACGGGGGTGTTCGTGCAGGCAGGCGCCATCGCCTACGCCTGGTTCGCCACCCTCAACGACCTCGACGGCGGAGCCGTCATCGACTCGGAGTGGGAGGGCAACGTCGGGCACGCGCTGCACGGGATGGTAGGCACCATGGTGATCCCGCTGCTCGTGATCGCGCTGCTCATCGTGTCGTTCTTCGCCAAGTTCCCCGGCGCCGTGCGGTACGCCCTGATCATCCTGGGCCTGCTCGTGCTGCAGATCGTCCTCGCGTTCGTGGCCTTCGGTTCGCCCGTGGTCGGCGCCCTGCACGGGGCGAACGCGCTCGCGCTGCTCGGCGTGAGCATCACGGCCGCCCAGCGAGTGCCGCGGGACACGTCCACGACGGGCTCGTCGGCGCCGGCCACGGCCGTCGCCTGACCCGGTGACCGAGCGGGAGGCGCTGGGCCGACGACGGCGGGTCGTCGCCGCGGTCGTCGCCTCCGTGCTCGTCCTCGGGCCGCTCGCCTGGTTCTGGTGGACCAGCCTGGTGCCGGCGAACGCGTCGGTGATGGACATGGGCTACCCGGACACGGGGGGTGCCCCTGGGGCCACCCCCGGGCATGCCCACACCCCGCCGGCCGGCCCGGGCGTCAGCGTCGAGACGCTCACCGGTCCGTCCGGCGGCGTCCCCGACGTCGCGCTCACCCTCACGGCCGACGCCGGCCCGATCGAGGTCGGTGGCCGGACCCTGCGCGGCTTCACGCTCAACGGGACGTCGCCCGGCCCCACGATCGAGGCCGAGGTGGGCGACCTGGTCGAGGTGACCCTGGTCAACCGCTCGGTGCCGGACGGCACCACGCTGCACTGGCACGGCGTCGACATGCCCAACGCCGAGGACGGTGTCGCAGGGGTCACGCAGGACGCCGTGCCCGAGGGCGGCTCGCACGTCTACCGGTTCGTCGTCGAGGACGCCGGCACGTACTGGTACCACTCCCACCAGGTCTCCCACGCGCAGGTGCGCGGTGGTCTGTTCGGCGCTCTCGTCGTCCACGCTGCGGCGTCGGACGGCACTCTCGACGCCGTCGCGGCCGTCCACACCTACGGAGCGGTCCCGACGATCAACGGCTCGGCGGAGAACCTGCGCGTCCCGGCCGACCCCGGTGAGCGTGTGCGGGTCCGCGTCGTGAACACGGGGTCGGGGGTGCTCCGCGCCTGGGTGCCGGGGGCGGCGTACCGGTTGCTCGCGCTGGACGGGCGTGACCTGCACGGCCCCGGGGCCGTCACCGACCAGGTCGTCGTGGTCGGTGGCGGAGGACGCGCCGACCTCGAGGTGACCGTCCCGGACGACGGTGCTGCCGTCCGGGTCCGGCTGGGTTCGCAGTCGGTGCTCGTCGGACCTGGCGACGACGCGCCCGACGGCGACGACCCGCGCACCACGCTCGACCTGCTGACCTACGGCACACCGACCGACGTCGACTTCGACCCGCGCGCCGCCGACCGCCGGTTCGACTACGCGATCGGTCGTCGGCCCGGGTTCGTGGCCGGCCGGCCGGGGCTGCAGTGGACGATCAACGGGCACACCTACCCGGACGTGCCGATGTTCGTCGTCAGCGAGGGCGACGTGGTGCAGATGTCGCTGCGCAACTCCAGCGGTCAGGCACACCCGATGCACCTGCACGGCCACCACCTGCTCGTCCTGTCGCGCGACGGAGCGCCGTCGACGGGCAGCCCGTGGTGGACCGACTCGCTCGAGCTGGCCGCGGGGGAGTCCTACGAGGTGGCGTTCGTCGCGGACAACCCCGGCATCTGGATGGACCACTGCCACAACCTGCCGCACGCCCAGCAAGGTCTCGTCGCGCACCTGGCGTACGAGGGCGTCGACACGCCGTACCTGCTGGGCGGGGAGGCGGACAACGCCCCGGAGTGAACCCTCGGTAGGGTGTGCGGTGCCTCGGGGCAGTAGCTCAGCCGGTCAGAGCAGCGGACTCATAATCCGTGGGTCGTGGGTTCAAGCCCCACCTGCCCCACCCTTCGCCCGAGCTCTCCGGTCGCCGGAGTGCGCACCTCCTGCCACGATCGGCCCGACAGGGGCCCGGCCGAGGGAGATGCAGTGGTGGCGACGAGCAGTACGGCGAACGCGCAGCGCGGATGGGAGCTCGCGGCGCGCGCGGGCTACGCGGTCAGTGGGGTCCTGCACATCCTGATCGGGGTGCTGGCGCTGCGGGTGGCGTTCGGCAGCCCCGCTCAGCAGGCGGACCAGTCGGGGGCGCTCAGCACGATCGCGAGCACACCGTTCGGCGCCACGGTCCTGTGGTTCTCCGTGGTGGCCTTCGTCGCGCTCGGTGCGTGGCAGGCGGCCAAGGCGATCCTCGGCTCCTCACCGTCCGGTGCCGGTGCGGGCGGCGGCGCGGGGGAGCGCGCCAAGGCGGCAGGGCGCGCGGTCGTCTACGCCGGGCTGGCCCTCACCGCGCTCAGCTTCGCTCGCGGGGGCGGGTCGTCCAGCTCCGCGCAGACCGCGGACATGACCGCGAGGCTCATGGAGGCGCCCGGCGGCCGTCTGCTGGTCGCAGCGCTCGGGATCGCGATCGTCGCCGTGGGCGCGTACCACGTCTACAAGGGGTGGAAGAAGAAGTTCCTCGAGGACCTGCAGCGACTGCCGTCCGGGACGGCCGGCCCGGTCGTCCGTCGTCTCGGTGTGATCGGCTACGTGGCCAAGGGTGTCGCGCTCGCGATCGTCGGTGTGCTCTTCATCACCGCGGCCGCGCAGGCCGACCCGTCCAAGGCCACGGGCCTCGACGGGGCGCTCCACACATTGCGTGACCAGCCCGCCGGCGTCGTGATGCTGGTCATCGTCGCGCTCGGGTTCATCGCCTTCGGCGCGTACTCGTTCGTACGCGCCCGGTATGGCCGGATCTAAATCACCCGTTTGCGCGCGAAACGTGCGGTCGAGGTTGTTGCACAGGCGTCCAGTTTCGGGCATAGTTCCCTTTGTCAGCGACAACGGCAAACCCGCTGCAAGGCGGGGACGCAAAGCCACGGGGCCCACTGGGCCAGCCGAGCTACCGAACGACAGGAGAACCATCWTGGCTGTCACCACCGACGCCCCCCTCTCGCAGGGMGCTCTGCTCACGCCGGGCGAGGTCGCCGTGCTCTTCCGCGTCGACCCGAAGACGGTCACGCGCTGGGCCCAGGCCGGCAAGCTCTCGGCCGTCCGTACCCTGGGCGGCCACCGCCGCTTCCACGAGTCCGAGGTGCGTTCGCTCCTCACGGGCGTCCCCACGCAGCGCGCGGCGGAGTGATCCCGAGCTTCAGCTAGACGAGAGAGCCCCTCCCGACGACGGGAGGGGCTCTTCTCATGTCTCGGGGAGCGGGTCCCGGACGATCGGGCAGGTCATGCAGTGCCCACCGCCGCGACCGCGGCCCAGCTCGGCGCCGCGGATCTCGATCACCTCGACGCCCGCCGCCCGCAGCAGGGCGTTGGTCGTCGTGTTGCGGTCGTAGGTGAACACGACCCCCGGCTCTACGGCGACCGCGTTGTTGCCGCTGTCCCACTGCTGGCGCTCGGACGCGTAGGCGTCGCCGCCGGTCTCGATCACCCGCAAGCCCGGCAGCCCCAGTGCCCCGGCGACGACGTCGACGAACGGTGCGCTGCCCTCGTCCGCGATGTGCACACCGCCGCCGTCGCCCGGGCGCAGGGTGAACGGGTGGATCGCGTCGACGATCCTCGGGTAGAGCGTCACGACGTCCCGGTCGGCGAACGTGAAGACCGTGTCCAGGTGCATCGCCGAGCGCAGCTTGGGCATCCCGGCGACGACGACGCGCTCGGCAGCACCCTGGGCGAACAGCGCGCTGGCGAGCTGCGTGATGCCCTGGCGCGACGTCCGTTCGCTCATGCCGACCAGCACGGTGCCGTTGCCGACCGGCATGACGTCCCCGCCCTCGATCGTGGAGCGTCCCCAGTGGCGTTCGGGGTCGCCCCACCAGACCGTGGAGCCCGCGAAGTCCGGGTGGAACAGGTAGACCGCCTTCATGAGCAGCGTCTCGTCGTGCCGCGCGGGGAAGTAGAGCGGGTTGAGCGTGACGCCGCCGTACAGCCAGCACGTGGTGTCGCGCGTGTAGAGGGTGTTCGGCAGCGGCGGCATGACGTACTCGCGCGCGTCCGGGGAGGACTCCGCGAGCGCGAAGTGGTCGTCGTCGAACCCGCCGGTGATGTCGACGGTGGCGAGGCCGCCGATGAGGAACTCGGCGAGGCGTGCAGGCTCGAGGCGCTCGAGGAACTCACGGGCGTCGTCCACCAGCTCGAGCCCGACGTCGTCCGGCACGATCTTGCGGTCGAGCAGCCAGTCGCGGGCGCCGGGGACGGCCATCGTCTGGGCGAGAACCTGGTGCAGCTCGAGCACCTCGACGTCGCGCGCCCGCAGCTGCGCGACGAACGCGCGGTGGTCGGTGATCGCGTTCTCGACCCAGAGCACGTCGTCGAAGAGCAGGTCGGCCGCGTTGGTGGGGGTCAGGCGCCGGTGGGCGAGGCCGGGCTCGCAGACCAGGACCTTGCGCAGGCGCCCGACCTCGGAGTGGACGCCGTTCGGTGCTGCCTCGGTCGGCATCGCAGGGCCTCCACGTCGGGTGTCGGGCGGGGAACGCTCAGTGCACCGTAGCGAGGACCGCGGCCCGGACGTCGTCCAGCGTGCGCTCCGGCTGGAACACGAGCCACTCGAGCCCCGCCAGCAGCGTCGCGCCGAACAGGGCCGCTGCGGTCAGGGAGGCGTCCCGGTCCGGCCAGGTGTCCGCGACGACCGTGGCGAACGCCCCCATCGCCTCCTCGCGCACCAGCCGGATCGAGTCCTGCCAGCTGCGTCCGGTGCGGAACGTCTCGGCCACCATGAGCTTGGCGAAGTCCGGGTGGCTGCGGATCTGGCCCAGCAGCTCGGTGACCAGGGCGGCGAGCGCGTCCCGCCCGTGCAGATCGACGGTCGCGCCCCGCAGGGCGACGGTCAGCCGGCCCACGCCCTCCGTGATGATCGCCTCGAACAGGGCCGACTTCGAGCCGAAGTTGTAGAACACGCTCCCCTTGGCGACGCCGGCCGCGGACGCGATGTCGTCGACCGACGTGGCGGTGAACCCGCGGTCGGCGACGAGTGCGAGCGCCGCCTCGACGATGTGCTCGCGGGTGGTCGTCGTGCGCATGGCCGTCAGCCTCTCAGATGCTCAGGGTGGGGTGGAGGCGAGCGACGGTCCAGGTCCGCAGGCGTCCGGCCTTCCACGCCGTCACCGCCAGCGACGCGACCGTCAGGCCCACCAGGTAGGCCACGGCTCGCCAGAGCCGGGCGTCGGGCGTGCCGGTGATCAGGTCCCGAAGGCCCTCGACCGCGTACGTCATGGGCAGGAGCGGGTGGATCGCCTGGAAGAACGCAGGGGTCGTCTCCACGGGGTACGTGCCGCTCGCCGACGTGATCTGCAGCATGAGCAGCGCGATCGTGGCCACCTTGCCTGCGGCCGAGCCGAGCACGGCGAGCAGCATCTGCTGGACGGCCAGGAACGTCGCGGCGACGAGCAGGAGGAACGYGATGGTGCCCACCGGGTGCCCCACGCTCAGCCCGAGCCCGAGCCCGACGACGCCCAGCAGCAGGAGCACCTGGCCCGCGCCGATGACGAGCGAGGGCAGGTAGCCGGCGAGCGCGACGCGCCACCCGGACGCGGGCGTCGCGAGAGCCCGCGTGGGCAGCGGCCGCAGGAGCAGCCAGGTGATCAGGCCGCCGACGAAGAGAGCCAGCG
>NZ_JBFUHU010000107.1:0-21518 GCF_056402235.1 Cellulomonas sp. P4_B5_2 | reverse complement strand
GTCGTCGGCGCGGTGCGGTTCTTCCTGTCCACCCGGTCCGCCTTCGTCGACGGGCAGCTGCTGGCCGTCGACTCGGTCGCCGGCTCGCTGCCGGAGGACTGGGACACGCCGCTGGCCGGGCGCGTCGCCGTGGTCACCGGGGCCGCGCGCGGGATCGGCGCCTCCATCGCCGACACCCTCGCCCGCGACGGCGCCACCGTGGTCGCGGTCGACGTCCCCGCCGCCGGCGAGCAGCTGGTGGCCGTGGCCAACCGGGTGCGCGGCACCGCGCTGCAGCTCGACGTGACCGCCGAGGACGCCGGTGCGCGTCTGCTGGAGCACGCGCTGCAGCGGCACGGGCGGCTCGACATCGTCGTGCACAACGCCGGCATCACGCGCGACAAGCTGCTGGCCAACATGACGCCCGAGAAGTGGGACTCAGTCCTGGCGGTGAACATCGCGTCGCAGCTGCGGATCAACGAGGCGCTGCTGACGTCTGGCGACTTCACCGACGCACCGCGCATCGTGTCGCTGGCGTCCACGTCGGGCATCGCCGGCAACCGAGGCCAGACCAACTACGCCGCGTCCAAGGGCGGGGTCATCGGTATGGTCCGGGCCACCGCGCCGCTGCTCGAGGCGTTCGGCGGTACCGCCAACGCCGTCGCCCCCGGGTTCATCGAGACCGAGATGACCGCGCGCATCCCCGCCGTCACTCGGCAGGTGGCCCGTCGGCTCAACTCGCTGCAGCAGGGCGGGCAGCCGGTGGACGTCGCCGAGACGGTCGCGTTCCTGGCCTCCCCCGCGGCCGGCGGGATCGTGGGCCGCGTGCTGCGCGTGTGCGGGCAGAACATGGTGGGCCAGTGACGAGGACCGTCGTCCTGCCGTCCGTCCCCGCCCTGGGCGGGCTCTTCGCCC
Source organism: Cellulomonas sp. P4_B5_2 (assembly GCF_056402235.1). NCBI lineage: Bacteria > Bacillati > Actinomycetota > Actinomycetes > Micrococcales > Cellulomonadaceae > Cellulomonas > Cellulomonas sp. P4_B5_2. The sequence continues at coordinate 20,624 of NZ_JBFUHU010000107.1, read as the reverse complement.
GCGGCGCGGGGCTCTCGTTGCAGCGTCGCGTCCGATCCGGCCCGACGACGCTGCCCGACGTCGACTACGTCGTCCGCGGGGTGCGTGCTGACGCTTCGCACCTCACCGCGTACCAGCACCTGCTCGGCGAGTCCGCGAGCGACCAGCTGCCGGCGGGGTTCGTGCACGTGCTGGCGTTCCCCGTGGCGACCGCGCTCATGGTCCGGTCCGACTTCCCCCTGCCGCTGGTCGGACTGGTGCACGTGGCCAACCACGTCACGCAGGTGCGGCCCGTCCTGCTGGGCGAGACGTTCGACGTCCGCGCGTCGGCGGCCGACCTGCGCCCGCACCGGTCCGGCACGCAGGTGGACCTGATCACCGAGGTGTCGACCGACGGCACGGTCGCGTGGCGCGGGGTGTCCACCTACCTGGCGCGCGGGGTGTTCCTGGCAGGGTCGGTCGACGAGTCGTCGGACCCCTTCGTCCCGCCGACCCCGACAGGGCGCTGGACGCTCGCCGGCGACACCGGCCGCCGGTACGCCGCCGTGTCCGGCGACCGGAACCCGATCCACCTGACCGCGCTCACGGCGAAGGCGTTCGGGTTCCCGCGGGCCATCGCGCACGGCATGTACACCGCGTCGCGCGCACTGGCTGACGTCGGTGCCGCGCGCGGGGACGCGTTCGACTGGTCGGTCGAGTTCGTGAAGCCGGTCCTGCTGCCCGGCACGGTCACCGTCCGCATCGCCCACGACGGCGACGTGTTCGCGTTCGCCGGCCCCCCCCCCCCCCCCCCGCCCGAGGTTGCTCAGAGGTCAGCCGGTCGCAGGACGAACGTGATCGCGTGCGCGATCTGCACGTTGCCCGCGTTCAGGTCGAGCTTGCCGCGGATCAGGAACGGGTTGAGGTCGTTGCGGTCCTGGTCGCGCAGCTGCACGATCCCCCAGCGCTTCGAGAGCACGTCGACGGTGAACGTGCCGCCCTGCGCGGTGGTGAGGACGGCGTTGTCGCTGGCCAGCGCCGTGGCCGAGTCGATCGTCGCGCCCGCGACGACGTGGTAGAGCAGCACCTGCTCGATCGCGTCGATGCCGACCGCGCCCGCGAGCGCGGTGAGCACCTGCTCCTCCGTGCCGTACCAGCGGTGGGTCAGGTCCTTGGCCAGCAGCTGGAAGGCGCGGTCCGTGGGGACGAACGCGGTCAGCGGGACCGTGCCGTCGGCCAGGACGGCGACCGGGCTGGTCGGCTTGGCGGCGAGCACCGCACCGACGGCCTGGTCGAGGATGTCGAAGTCGTACCAGTTCCGGTCGAAGGTGTCCCCGTCCGAGGTGAGCAGGGCGGCCAGGCTCGACGTGCCGGTGGGCGCCGCGGTCGCGGCGGGCGCCAGGGCGACCCCGGCTCCGGCGACCAGGCCGGCGGCGACGAGGGTGGAGAGCGTGCGACGGATCCTCATGGTGGCTCCTACGGACGACGGTCGCGGCCGACGCCGTGCGCCGCGCCGCGCGGACGCCGGAGGGCGCCCTGTGTCCTCTTCGCCCGTTCCCCCGCGCCCGGATGCACGTCGAGGCCGCCGCGGACGAGATCGTGCGTTCGGCACGAGATCGCGGGTGTGAACTGACGATCTCGTGCCGAACCCACGAGCTCGCGCCGGGGACCTCGCGAGAGGTCAGTCGTCCAGGGCCGGTCCGCACGCTGCCGCGGCGGTCGCCGCCAGGTGGTCCAGGCCGTGCACCGCGAGCAGCGGGCGGGTGTCGTCGACGACCGCCCAGCAGCCGTCGACCACCTCGTAGCGGACGGCCGGACCCGTGGCGAGGTACTCGGTCAGGGCCGTGATCAGGCGGTCGACGGACTCGCTGGTGGTGCCGACGCCGACCGACGCGCGGATGGCGCCGTTCGACGCGCCCAGGTGTGCCAGCAGCGGGTGAGCGCAGAACCGGCCGTCGCGGACGCCGATCCCGTGCTCGGCGGCGAGGTACGCGGCGACCAGGCCCGGGTCGTGGTCCGGCACCGTGAACGTGAGGACGCCGACCGGTGCCGCGGAGTCCGGCCAGATGCGCGCGATCTCCACGCCGTCGATGGCCGACAGCCCCTGGACCAGGCGCTCACGCAGCGCCTCCTCGTGCGCGGCGAGGGCACCAGCCGGAAGGGCCGCGAGCTGGTCGCAGGCCTCCGCGAGCGCGATCGCGCCGAGCACGTTGGGCGACCCGGCCTCGTGCCGCGCCGGCGCCGGCTGCCAGACCGTCCGGTCCGCCCGCACGTCGCGCACCGCACCTCCCCCTGCGAGGTATGGCGTGCCGGTGTCGAGCCAGTCGCGACGGCCGACGAGGGCCCCCGCCCCGAACGGTGCGTACGTCTTGTGCCCCGAGAACGCGACGTAGTCGGCGTCCGTCCCGGCCAGCGAGAAGCCCCGGTGCGGCACCAGCTGGGCGCCGTCCACCGCCACGCGGGCACCCTCGGCGTGGGCGAGCGCGACGACCTGGTCGATCGGCAGCGCCTCCCCCGTCACGTTCGACGCGCCGGTGATCGTGACCAGCGCGTACGGCTGGCGGGCGAGCTCGTCGCGCAGGGCGTCGAGGGTCGCGGCGACGGTCGACGCGATCGGCAGGATGGTGGTCCGATTGCCGTGCCGCTCGGAGGACTGCACCCACGGCAGCAGGTTGGCGTGGTGCTCGACGTCCAGCACCAGGACGCGGCCCCCCGACGGGACGACGCCGGCCAGCAGGTTGAGCGAGTCCGTGGTGTTGCGGGTGATGATCGCGACGTCGTCGGGACGGGCGTCGACGAACCGCGCGATGGTCTGGCGCGCGGACTCGTACAGCGCGGTGGACACCTGGGACAGGTACCCGGCGCCGCGGTGCACGGACGCGTACAGCGGCAGGACCTCGGTGACGCGGGCGGCGACGGCCTCGAGCGCCGGGGCACTGGCCGCGTAGTCGAGGTTGGCGTAGACGCGGTGCGTGCCGTCCACCAGCGGGACGGTGGTAGTGCCGCCGACCACGGGGAGCAGGGCGCTCACCTCGGTCGCACACGAGAGGCGCTCGGCGGTGACAGTCATGGTGGGTCCTCCGACACGTTCCGGGGGAACACCCGTCGAACAGGTGGGACCCCGCGCTTGCCGAGCCCCGGACGGGACGCGGCCAGGTCGTCACCCGGGGCACCCCACCGCGGAGGAGGGTTGCCGGCCAGCGAGCCGGGGCTTGACGCTGGCGCTCATGACCTGCAACGAGGGTCCCGGCACCTCCCCGTGGCTGTCAACGCGCCGCGGGCTTCGTCTCGCCCACCGGGACGCCTTGTCCACCACTTGGAAGGAGGGTCCCGCCGCGCGTAGCATCACGGCCACCATCCAGAGCGGCTGAGAGATCTGGCTCGACGACGCCGCAGCAACCCGCGGGCACCCTGTGCCCGGCCGAGGGTGCTACCGCCAGGACCGATGAGACGAGGGCCTCGATGAGCTACGCCGGTGACCTGACCCCCCAGCAGGCCTGGGACCTGCTGACGTCCGACGAGAGCGCGGTGCTCGTCGACGTCCGCACGGACGCCGAGTGGCGCTACGTGGGCATCCCCGACTCGGCCCCGATCGACGGTCGCGCCGCCCTGGTCGAGTGGGTGTCGTACCCGTCGGGACGCCCGAACCCACAGTTCCTCAAGCAGCTGGCCGACGCCGGCGTCGCGCCCGGCCGCCCGGTCGTGTTCCTGTGCCGCTCGGGGGTCCGCTCCGTCGCCGCCGCGCAGGCGGCCACCGCGGCGGGCCTCGGCCCGGCCTACAACGTGCTCGAGGGCTTCGAGGGCGACGTCGGTCCGGACGGCCACCGCGGCCACTCCGGCTGGCGCGCGGCGGGGCTCCCCTGGCGGCAGGCGTGAGCGACCGGCGCGTCCCCGGGCCCGCCGACTGGGACGACCGCCGCACCCCGCGCACCGACCTGCGCCCGGACACCCTCGCCGTCCGCGGCGGTCTGGTGCGGTCGCAGTTCAACGAGACGTCCGAGGCCCTGTTCCTCACGCAGGGCTACGTCTACTCCGCCGCCGCCGAGGCCGAGGCCGCGTTCGCCGGGGAGGCCGACCGCTTCCTGTACTCCCGCTACGGCAACCCGACGGTGTCCACCTTCGAGGAGCGCCTGCGCCTGCTCGAGGGCGCCGAGGCCGCGTTCGCCACGGCGTCGGGCATGTCGGCGGTGTTCACGTCGATCGCCGCGATCGTGCAGTCGGGGTCGCGCATCGTCTCCGCCCGGGCGCTGTTCGGCTCCACCGTGGTGATCTTCGAGGAGATCCTGGCCAAGTGGGGCGTGCGGACCGACTACGTCGACGGCCACGAGCTGGCGCAGTGGCAGGAGGCGCTCTCCACGCCGGCCGACGTCGTGTTCTTCGAGACGCCGTCCAACCCGATGCAGGACCTGGTCGACATCGCCGCGGTCAGCCGGCTCGCGCACGCCGCAGGCGCCACGGTGATCGTCGACAACGTGTTCGCCACCCCCGTCCTGTCCCGGCCGCTGGAGCTGGGCGCGGACGTCATCGTGTACTCCGCGACCAAGCACATCGACGGCCAGGGCCGCGTGCTCGGCGGCGCGATCCTGGGCACCGACGAGTACATCCACGGCCCGGTGCAGACGCTCATCCGGAACACCGGACCGTCGCTGTCGGCGTTCAACGCGTGGGTGCTGCTCAAGGGGCTGGAGACGTTGTCGCTGCGCGTCCGGCACCAGACGGCGTCGGCCCTGCAGGTGGCCACGTGGCTCGAGCAGCAGCCCGGCGTCTCGCTGGTCCGGTACCCCTACCTTCCGTCGCACCCCCAGCACGAGCTCGCCCTGGCGCAGCAGTCGGGCGGCGGGACCGTCGTGACGTTCAACCTCGCGGTGCCGGACGGGTCGACGCCCGACGTCGCCAAGAAGGTCACGTTCGGCGTGCTCGACGCGCTGCGGATCGTGGACATCTCCAACAACCTCGGCGACGCCAAGTCGATGGTCACCCACCCGGCGACGACCACGCACCGCAAGCTCGGCCCCGAGGGGCGTGCGGCAGTGGGGATCGCCGAGTCGACGATCCGGCTGTCCGTGGGCCTCGAGGACCCCGCGGACCTCATCGACGACCTCACCCTGGCGCTGGCGACCCTCGACGCCTGACCCTGCGCCACACTGACGGCATGCCCCGGTCGTCGTCGCTCGTCCGCCTGCTCGTGGGGCTTCTCGCCGGGGTCGCCGTCGGGCTCGCGATCGACTGGACCTCGGCGGTCGCGGCGGTGCTCGCGGGCTGGGCGACCACGGCGGCGGTCTTCGTGGTCTGGACGTGGGTCGCGGTCGCGCCGATGGACCCGTCGTCCACCGCGTCCCACGCGACCCGTGAGGAGCCGACCCGGTTCGGCGCGCACCTCGTGGTGGTCGCGGCAGCGGTCGTGACGCTGGTCGGGGTCGTCCTCGTGCTCGTCGACAAGGAGATCGGCCAGCTGCTTCCGACGGTCGCCGTGCTGGCCAGCGTGCTGGCGTCGTGGGCGGCCATCCACACCGTGTTCGCGCTCCGGTACGCACGGATGTACCTGACCGACGGCGCGCGCGGGATCGACTTCCACATGGACTCGCCGCCGCGGTACACCGACTTCGCGTACGTCGCCGTGACCGTGGGGATGAGCTTCGCGATCTCCGACACGGACCTCGGCTCGTCGGCCATGCGCCGGACAGCTCTGGTCCACGCGCTGCTCAGCTACCTGTTCGGCACCGTGATCATCGCCCTGCTGGTCAACCTCGTCGCGTCGATGTGACGCCTCATGTCGGTCCCCCGCGGGATGCTCGGACCATGACCGACACCGACTACGACGCGATCGCCGACGACCTGGTCGCCCGCGGCGCCACCCGCGCGCAGATGATGGGCCGCCCGATCCTCAAGGTCGGATCGACCATGTTCGCCGCGCACATCGGCGACGACCGGCTCGCCGTGAAGCTCGGGCGGGACAGCGCGGAGCACGCGGACGCCCTGGCGCTGCCCGGCGCGACCGTGTGGTCCCCCGGCGACAGCGGGCGGCTGTTCTACGACTGGGTGGCGCTGCCGGCGTCCGCGGAGGACGACTGGATGCGGTTCGCCGAGATCGCGCGGGTGCGCGCTCAGACGTCCTTGGCCATCCAGAGCGACAGGAAGTCGCCGTCGTACGGGAAGAAGGGGACGACCGGGCGGTAGCCCGCGGACAGGTAGAGCGTGACCGCCTCGGGCTGGCGGATGCCGGTCTGGAGCACCACGCTGGTCAGCCCGAAGGCGCGGGCGTCGTCCTCGATCGCCGTGAGCAGGGCGCGGGCGGCGCCGGCCCCGCGGGCGTCGTCGTCGACCCAGACCTTCTTGAGCTCCCCCGAGCCCGCCGGGTAGCCGTCCCGCGCCGCCCGCAGCGTGGCGCAGCCGACGGGGCGACCGTCCAGCCAGGCGATCACCGTGGACAGCGCGCCGACGCCCTGCTGCGGGTCGTCGACCTCGAAGCCGCCCGGCACGCTCGCGGGGATCTCCGGGTAGCGGATCTCGATGTCGTGCCACATCGCGAGCCGCAGCGCGGTGGCGACGGGGTCCGTCCAGTCGGCATGCGTCAGCGTGACCGTGGGGCGCTCGCCGGTGCGCGGCTCCCGGGGCGGCGTCGGCCCGAGGTCCTTGGCGAAGCAGCGCGACTCGGCCTCCGTCGCGTACTCGCCGAAGTTCGGGATCGACCGGTAGCCCTCGCTCAGGTACAGCCCGATCGCCGACGCCTGGAGCACCCCGGTCTCCAGGACGAGCCGGTGGAAGCCGCGGTCCCGCGCGACGGCCTCGAGCTCGCGCAGCACCGACCGCGAGAGCCCGCGGCCGCGGTGCTCCGGGACGACGAACATGCGCTTCAGCTCGCCGACGCCGTCACCGCGCGCACTGATCGCGCCGCACGCGACCGCCTCGCCGTCCACCCGGACCAGGAGCATCGCGACGATGCTCTCGCCGGTCATCTCGTGGCCGATGTCCTCCTCGCCGTAGAGGGCGAGCAGCTCGGCCTGCTGGGCGGTGCGCAGCCGGAGCGCGTCGGGGTCGTCCCAGTCGACGAGCGCGATGCTGGTGGTCAACGCTCAGCCGACGAGGGCGGTGAGGACCGACGTGAAGAACCGCAGCCCGTCCGTGCCCGTGCGGGGGCCCTTCGCGCCGTCGGGTCCGAAGCCCGGCTCGACCGCGTGCTCGGGGTGCGGCATGAGGCCGACGACGTTGCCCGCCGCGTTCGAGATGCCCGCGATGCCACGACGCGAGCCGTTCGGGTTCCAGCCCTGGTAGCGGAACACCACGCGACCCTCGCCCTCGAGCTCGTCGAGGGTGTGCTCGTCGGCGACGTACTGGCCGTCCTGGTTCTTCAGCGGGATCGTGATGTGCTCGCCCGCGGTGTAGTCGCGGGTCCAGGCGGTGTCCACGTTGTCGACCGACAGGACCTGCTCGCGGCACACGAAGTGCAGGTGGTCGTTCTTGATCATCGAGCCGGGCAGCAGGTGGGCCTCGGTGAGCACCTGGAACCCGTTGCAGATGCCCAGCACCGGCAGGCCCTTGTTCGCCGCGTCGACGATCTCGCCCATGACCGGCGCGAACCGGCTGATGGCGCCGGCGCGCAGGTAGTCGCCGTAGGAGAAGCCGCCGGGCAGGACGACCGCGTCGACCCCGTGCAGGTCGGCGTCCCCGTGCCAGAGGCTCACGGCCTCGGCACCGGCGAGGCGGACCGCGCGGGCGGCGTCGCGGTCGTCGAGCGTGCCGGGGAAGGTGACGACGCCGATCCGGGTCATGCCTGCGTGTCCTCGTAGACCGCGACGACGTCCTCGATCACCGGGTTGGACAGCACGTGCTCACCGGCCTCGCGGGCGGCCGCGAGGATCTCCTCGGTCACCGGCCCGTCGACCTCGAGCTCGAACCGCTTGCCCTGACGCACAGACGCGAACTGACCGAACCCGAGCCGCGGCAGGGCGCCGGCGACGGCCTTGCCCTGCGGGTCGAGGATCTCGGGCTTCGGCATGACATCGACGACGACTCGTCCCACGAAAGGGCTCCAGGTGTTCGCGCGGCGGTGGGGGGTCGCGGCGATTCTAGCGAGTGCGCGCGGGCGTCCTGCGCGAGTGCTCAGTCCGTGGCCAGGAGGGCGGGGACCAGGCCCTCGCGGTAGGTGTCGACGGGCGGGGACTGGCCGGTCACGGCGATGTGGACGACGTCGGCCAGCGCGAGATCGTCGGGGCCGTGGACGGTCGACCACCACGCCACGACCGCGCTGGGAAGCACCGCCAAGGCTGCCACCGCGATCGGGGTCGCGAGGCTGGTCACCGCCACGCAGAGAGCGATGGCGCCCGCGCCGAGCAGGACGGTGAGCGCGAGCTGGCGACGGACCGGGTCGACGAGCCTGCGCGCGGGCTGCGGTGGCCGCTGCGGGAGGCGGCGCTGGAGGTTCCACGCGAGCAGGACGGCCAGCGGGAGCCCGACGAGCACCGCGACGGCGAGCGCGGGGCTCGGGACCGTCACCAGCCCGACCACCGCCGTCGCGAGCGCAAGGAGCGTGACCAGCCCGACCATGGGTCGCGCCCGCAGCCGGTCGTGCATGACCCAGCCGAAGAGGAGCGACTGGTCGGTGAGCGTCTCCCCCACCTCGGCGACCAGGTGCTTGCGGGCGTCCGACCGCCGCCGCCACGGCCCGAGCACCATGGACATGCCCCCGCCGCCGACCACCCACGCGACCACCTGGCTCCTCGGCAGGAACTGGACCGGCCCACCACCGGCCAGCGTGAGCACCGGGACCATCACCATCACGATGACGAGCGGGACGAGGACGCCCATCCTCAGTGGGTACAGAGCCCCTTCGATGTCGTCCCGGACCCAGGCTCGGTACTGCGCGGGCAGCCGTCTCCCGAACAGTCGGTACGCAGCCACCTGACGCAGCGGCGGGCGTGTGCGCAGCCGGGTGAGGAGGCCCGCGCGCACGACGCCGAGGCCATCGCGCAGGCCGATGCGGCGAGCGTCTGCACCGGCGAGGTCCGCGAGCACCGCGGTCATCTCGTCCTCCCTGTGCGTCCGCCACCGTCGCGGGTACGCGCGGAGCCAGCGGTGGACGGAGCGCTCGAACCGGGGGTCGATGGTCATCGGGTCTCCAGGACCGCCGTCGGGACGAGCTCGGTGTCGTAGGGGTCGACCTCGACCGGGCGGCCGGTCCAGCCCACATGCCACAGGTCGACGAAGGCGGCGTCGGGCGTCACGCGCGCCCGACGCCAGAGGACGACGGTCGACGGGAGAAGCAGCAGGCACACCGGCGCCGCAACGACCGAGAGCGAGAGGACCCAGGCGCCCGTCACCTCCGCGAGCGCGGCGGCGACGATCCGACGACGACGGCGAGCGCGACGCCGGCGAGGGCGACGACCACCAGCAGCACCGCGCCGAGTGCTGACGGGTCGCGCGCCACCACGGACGTGTCGACCTCGCGGCACGCGCCCTGGGGGGACTCGCACGGCACGCTGCCGACGATCAGCCAGGTCGGCGCGACGAGGGCGGCCACCGACCAGGAGGCTGCCCCGACCGCGACCAGGAGCGCCAGGACGCGAGCACCCGGCTCCGCGGCGATCCGGGCTCGGGACGTCCGCACCCAGACGAACGCCCCCACGGTGCGCGGCTCGCCCCGGCCGGGACGTGCATGCTGCTGCAGCCTCCGGCGTGCCGCGCCATCGGGCCGGACGCACAGCAGGGTGGCCGTGCCCGCGAGGGCGACCGCGACCCACGTCACGACGATCTCGTCGCGCAGATCGGAGGTCGCAGCCACGTAGAGCGGCATGGCGAACATCCACGCGCGGCCCAGCAGGTTGCGCCGCAGGTGCCCGGGCGAGGTCACGTCCTGCCGCACCCAGTCGCGGTACCGCGCCGGCACACGGATGTCGAACATCCGGTACGGCAGGTACACCCACGGCGGCGGGGTCTGCCGCCAGCGTGTCGCGATCCCGCCGCGCAGCAGTCCGAGGGCGGTCCGGGCGTCGAGGCGTCGGGCGTCGTCGTCGGCCAGGTCGACGAGGACTGCGGTGACCTCGGCGGCACGCTCCGCACGCCAGCTCGGCGGGTAGGCCCGCAACCAGAAGGCCGCGGACCGTTCGAACTGTCGGGTCGTCATCGGTCGAGCCGCCGGTACGTGCCCATCGGACCGATCTCCGGAGGCGCGCCTACCTGCACGCCGAACAGGATCACGGCCTTCTCGGCCCGGCTCCGGGCAAGATCCACCGCCGCCAACGCATACGCGAGCGCGAGACCAGCCGCGATCGAGGTCGTCGGCCAGCCGATGGCCAGCGAGAGTGCGATGCAGGGCGGGCCGATCATCAGGAGCAGCGCCAGCGCGGCCCTCCACGGGTAGAGCGCCCCCTCGATGTCGTCGCGAAGCCATCCGTCGTACCGCGGCGCCGGACGCCGGTCGGTCAGGCGGTAGACCAGGAACGCCCCGAACGACGGCCGCTGCCGCCACCGGGTCGCCCAGCCGGACCGCACCAGGCTGACCGCCGTCCGGACGTCGAGCCGGGACGCACCCACGGGCGCGAGGTCCGTCAGCACGTCGACGACCTCGGCGGCGCGCTCTGTCCGCCAGCATCTCGGGTAGGCCCGCAGCCAGAAGGCCGCGGACCTGTCCAGGCCGCTCATCACGTCGTCCCGAGGGCGGGACGCGGTCGGGCCGCCAGGACGCGCCGGGCGAGGGACGCCAGGTCGGTCAGTCGTGCGGTCTCCGCAGCCAGCGCCGCGTAGCCGTCGGGGGTCAGGCGGTAGTAGCGGCGCAGCCGGCCGTCGACGACGACCTCGCCCGACGCCTCCGCGTAGCCCGCGTCGACCAGCCGGTCGAGGATGCCGTAGAGCGTGCCGGCGCTCAGACGGACCCTCTCGTCCGAGAGCACCTTGACCGCCTGGACGATGCCGTACCCGTGGCGCGGCTCCTCGGCCAGCGCGAGCAGGACGAGGTACGCCTGCTCGCTCATCCGAAACGCCATAGCGGATATATATCGCGCGACGACCTATCGAGGCAAGTGTTCGTCGAGTCTCGGCGCCCGTCGAGGCGACAATATGATGACAAGCCGTCTTGGCGGCAGTATTGTCGCCAAGACGGCATGCGGCAATATTGACGCCAGGAGGATCGGATGGACGACGACCGCCCCTGGGCGCACGCCCGCAGCGCAGCCGACCTCGGAGCGTTCCTGCGCGCTGCTCGCGAGCGCGCGAACCTGTCGCAGGACGCACTGGCTGCTGAGCTCGGCATCGACCGCCGTGTCCTGCAACGCATCGAGGCCGGGATCCCCACGCTGTACGCCACACGTCTGTTCGCGCTGATGGAGCGGCTCGACGTCGACCTCGAGGTGCGCCAGCGATGAGCGCCGACTCCCTGGACGCGTGGCTGTACGGCACGCACGTCGCCCGCATCGACGCCGGTCGCGCCCGGCGCCCGCAGCTGACGTTCTCCGCCGAGGCGCTGACGCGGTGGGGCCTGAACTCCTCTGTCGTCTCCGGTCTCCTCCCCCTGCGCACCGGGTCGCCGCAGCCTGCCCGCGTCACCGCATGGCTGCGTGGGCTGATGCCCGAAGGGAGGAGCAGGCTCGAGCTCGCCCAGCGGGCCGGCGTCGACCCGGACGATGTCCTGTCGTTCCTCGGCGTCTACGGACAAGACACCGCCGGCGCGCTCATCCTCGTGCCACAAGGCGTCGACCCCGCCACGGGCGGAGAGGCGGTGCCGGCTGACGAGAAGCGGATCGGCGAGCTGCTCGACCAGGCCGCCGTCCGCGGCGCCGCGGACCAGCTGAACTCGTTGGGTGGCCTCGAGACGAAGATCGTCCTGGTCCGCACCGAGCGCGGGTGGGCGGAGCCGACGGGCCGCACCCCCTCGACGCACATCGTCAAGCTCTCCCGCCCCGCAGACTCACTCACAGCCGACCTCATCGACACCGAGACGGCCGCGTTGGCGTTGGCTCGTGCGTGCGCCCTGAGCATCGTGGAGGCGCGGATCGAGACGTTCGCGAGCCGCCGCACGATCGTCGTCGAACGCTACGACCGCCGCCGGCTCCCCGGTGGTGGCGTCGAGCGCATCCATCAGGAGGACGCAGCCCAGCTGCTCGGGCTGGACACACGTGACCCGGAGAACAGGTTCCAGTGGGGTCGCCGACTGCCGTCGCTGCGGGCGCTGGCCCAGCGGCTCGTCGCGATGGGTGTGCCCCGGCCCACGGGGCTGCTGGCGTTGACGACGTTCAACCTCGCGATCGGCAACACCGACGCCCACGCGAAGAACGTCTCGGTCGTGCACCACGACGACGGCTCGGTCGCGTTGGCGCCGGCCTACGACGTCGCGATGCACCGCCACCACGCCCATGCGAGCACCCGGTTCGCGATGGACGTCAACGACGGCCGTGACACCGAGACGCTCTCCGCGCTCGACCTGGTCGCAGAGGGTCGCACCTGGGGGCTGACCGCACGTGACGCCCAGAGCGCCGTGCACGCCACCCTCGAGGCGCTGAGCGCGGCGCTCGTGACGATCGACCACGGGCAGTACCCCGGGGTCAGCGAGCGCGCGTGGGCGACGGTCGGCACGCGCACCCGCACGCTCCTCGAGGGCGCCCCGGCGCCCACGGTGCGGCAGCCACGTTCGGCCGGCCCGCGGTCTCAGGCACGTGCTCCTCGGGGGACCCCCGCCGGAGGCCGGTTCACCGGAGAGCAGCCGCCGACCCACTGACGGGTCACGCTCGCATGTCAGTGGTGCGAGGCATGATGCCCGCATGACCTCTCCGGCCCCCTCGACCCGCGGCTGGATCGGCCCGTACCTGATGCTCGCGGTGCTGTGGGGCTGCAGCTTCCTGTTCATCGCCACGGCGTTGCAGACGTTCGCGCCGACGCAGGTGGCGTTCGGTCGCATCATCATCGGGTTCGTCGCGCTGGCGGTGATCCTCCTGGTCCGGCGCGAGCGCGTGCGGATCGGGCGGAGTCAGCTCGGCGACTTCGTCATCGTCGGCGCGGTGATGACGGCGATCCCGTTCGTGCTCTTCGCCCTGGCGGAGCAGCGGGTGACCTCGGTGCTCGCCGGCCTGGTGAACGCGACGACCCCGCTGTTCACCGCGGTGTTCGTGGCGCTCCTGCTGCCGTCGGAGCGGCCGGACCGGGTGCAGGTCGGCGGACTGGTCCTGGGCTTCGGCGGCATCGCGGTGCTGCTGGGCGTCTGGAACTCGGGCGCGATCGACCTGGTCGGCGGCGTGATGCTCCTGGGGGCCACGTTCTGCTACGGCATCGGCAACGCGTGGAGCCGGCGCCGGCTGACCACCACCGGCCTGTCGAACGTCGCGCTGCCGGCCATCCAGCTGGCCGTCGGCGCGGTGCTGATCCTCCCGTTCGCGGTCTCCACCCCGCTGACCGGCCCGCTCGCCCCCGCGCCCGCGCTGGCCCTGCTCGCCCTGGGGCTCGGCGGCACAGGGCTGGCGTACGTCCTGTTCTGGCGCGTGCTGGCGATCGCCGGAGCCACCGTCACGGCGAGCGTCACCTACGTGATCCCGCTGGTCTCGACGACCCTCGGGGTGCTCGTCCTGCACGAGGGGCTGCACTGGTACGAGCCGGTCGGGGGCGCGATCGTGCTGGCCGGGGTCGGGCTCACGCAGTGGGGTGCGGCGCAACGCCGGTCCGCGGACGCGGCGCGCGCGGAGCGAGCCGCGGCGGGGTCGGACGAGGAGACCCGGAGCCCGGTCCGGAGCTGAGGGTCAGGGGACGACGACCGTCATGCCCGGTCCGCTCGTCCCGTCGGCCAGTGCGGCGAGCGCGGCAGGTGCCTCGTCGAGCCCGATCGTGCGTCCGACCAGTCGCGACGGGTCCAGCTCCCCCGACGCGATCCGCGCCAGCATCGCCGGGTACTCGTGCGCGGCCATCCCGTGGCTGCCGTAGACCTCGAGCTCCCACCCGATCACCCGGCCCATCGGCAGCGGCGGAGCGGTGTCGGCCCCGAGCAGCAGCCCGACCTGGACGTGCCGACCGCGCCGACGCAGCGACAGGATCGAGGCCTCCGCCGTCGACCGGGAGCCCAGGGCGTCGAGCGAGACGGCGGCACCTCCGCCGGTCACCTCGTGCACCTGGGCGGCGACGTCGCCGGACCCGTCCAGCACGACCGACGCACCCATCGCGAGCGCCGCCTCTCGCGCGGAGGCGGACACGTCGACGGCCACCACGCGGGCGCCGGCGGCGACGGCCACCATGACCGCCGACAGTCCCACGCCGCCGCACCCGTGCACCGCGACCCAGTCGCCGGCAGCGACCCGACCGTGCACGGTGACCGCCCGGTAGGCGGTGGCGAACCGGCAGCCGAGGCCCGCGGCGGTGACCGGCGACATGCCGGCGGGAAGGCGGACCAGGTTGACGTCGGCGTGGTGGATCGCGACGAGCTCGGCGAAGGAGCCGACGTCGGTGAACCCCGGCTGCCGCTGGCGCTCGCAGACCTGCTGCTCGCCGGCCAGGCACGCCGCGCACGTGCCACAGGCGCACACGAACGGCACGGTGACCTGGTCACCGACCACCCAGGCGCGGACCTGCGGACCGGCGGCGACGACCACGCCGGCCAGCTCGTGCCCGGGGACGTGGGGCAGCGAGATGTCGTCGTCGTGCCCCTGCCAGCCGTGCCAGTCCGACCGGCACACGCCGGTCGCCGTGACGCGCAGGACGACACCGTCGCCGGGGCAGTCGGGCGGCGGGACCTCCTGGACGGTGGGCGGGACGCCGAACTCGGAGATCACCACGGCACGCATGGCCTCATCCTCGCCGACCGGACCCGACCCGACCGTCAGAACCCGCGGTGCGTCCAGTCCCCCGCGACGAGCGTGCCGGCGACGGGCATCCCCCGCAGCGGAGCGGTCAGCGGGTCGGCGTCGAGCACGACGAGGTCCGCGGGCGCCCCGACCACCGGCGCCAGCCCCTGACCGTCGACCGAGGACTCCAGCGCCACCCGGCGGTCGAGCGCCTGCTCGGGGTGCCACGGCTCACGCCCGTCGCGGGACCGGGTGACGGCCGCATCCAGCGCGATCCACGGGTCCAGGGGTGCCACGGGCGCGTCGGACCCGAGGGCCAGCCGCACCCCCGCCCGGTGCAGCGCTCCGAACGCGAACGCCCGGTCGGTCCGGCCGGCCCAGTGGTGGTCGGCGACGTCGCGGTCGTCCATCGCGTGCTCGGGCTGCACGCTCGCCACAACCCCGAGCTCCGCGAACCGCTCGACGTCGCCCCAGGTCACCAGCTGCGCGTGCTCGATCGAACCCTGCGCACCGGAGGAGGCGAAGGCATCGAGCGCGAGCGCGTTCGCGGCGTCGCCGATCGCGTGGATCGCGCAGCGCAGTCCGTGCCGCGTGGCGTGCGCCATCAACGGGGCGAGGCGCGAGGGCGGGACGGCCAGCACGCCCCGGGCGTTCGGTCCGGTCAGGCCCGGGTACGGGTCGTGGCAGTAGGCGGTGCGGGTGTTGAGCGAGCCGTCGGTGATCACCTTGAGCGGACCCTGCTCGACGAGCCCCGTGACGGGGTCGCCGGTGTGCAGGTCCTCGCGGACCACGCGGTCGAGGTACTCCTCCCACACGCCCGCCCGCACGCGCAGCCGACCGGGCCGGGCAGCCGCGCGACGACGCCAGACGGCGAGGTTGTCGGCGATCTCCAGGTCGACCACGCCGACCACCCCGCGCGCGGCCGCAGCGGCTGTCGCGTCGTCGACCAGCGCGTCCGCGACGTCGTCGGGCACGTGGTCCACGACGCCCTGGAGCGGCAGCCACTCGTGCTCGCGCAGCAGGCCGGTCGGGTGGTGCTCGATGCCGAGGAACCGCAGACCGGCCGTCGAGGCCCACGCGCAGTGCAGGTCTCCGGAGACGAGCACCACGGCGATGTCGCCTACGGCCGCGTCGAGCAGGGCGGCCGTCGGCTCGTCGGGCCACAGGCCGTCGCGGAAGCCGAAGCCGACGAGCGCGGTGCCGGGCAGCGGGCGGGGCGCGTCCGAGACGAGCGCCACGGCGTGGGCGGCCGAGGTGGCTCCGGCGACGTCAAGCCGGCGGCGGGCGAGCGCCCACTGGGTCAGGTGCACGTGCGCGTCCCAGAGCCCGGGCATGAGCCAGCGGCCGTCGAGGTCGACGGACGGGCCGTGCGCAGTGAGCGACGGGCCGACGTCCGCGACCCGACCGCCACGCAGCAGGACGTCGACGGGCGCGTCGTGGTCGACCAGCCGCGCGGAGCGCAGGAGCAGGTCAGTCGGTACGGTCCCCATGTGAGCACCGTAGAGGCGGGATACGACCCGACGTTCCTCGGTCCGCGGGTGCCCCTCCCGGTGCCGGCCCAGGCCGTCCGCACGCTGCCGTCGACGCACTTCACGGTGCTGCTGGACCCCGAGCGCCGGCTCGCGGCCGCGACGGCGGTGAACATCGACGGCGCCCAGCTGGTGGACCTCGAGCGCGGCGACGACTGGCACCTGGACCCCCGGGTGCCCGCCGACGAGCAGGCCGGCCCGGAGCTGTACGCGCGCAACGACCTCGACCGCGGGCACCTGGTCCGCCGGCGGGACCCGGTGTGGGGCGACCTCGTCGTCGCGCGGCGGGCCAACTTCGACACGTTCGCCTACCCGAACGCCGCCCCGCAGGCCTCCGCGTTCAACCAGGGCGAGCTGCTCTGGGTGGGCCTCGAGGACCACGTCCTGGAGTACGCGCGCACCCAGGGCAGCCGGCTCTCGGTCTTCACGGGACCGGTCCTCGCCGACGACGACCCGGTCTACCGCGGCGTCGGGATCCCGCGGCTGTTCTGGAAGGTCGCCGCGTGGGCCTCGAACGGGCAGCTGGTCGCCACGGCGTTCGTGCTCGACCAGACGCCGTTCGTCACGAGCCTGCAGGCACCCGCCGACGAGGTCCCGCCGCTCGGCCCGTTCCGCACGTTCCAGGTCCCGGTCGCGGACGTGGAGGAGCTCACCGGGCTCGACCTCGGGCCGCTGACCGGCGCCGACGTCCTCACGCCCGTCGGTGCGCTCGGGGACCGCGAGCGCTGGGTCCCGTTGTCCGCGCTGGAGGAGATCCGTCTCTAGTGGCGGACGTGCGCGTCCCGGCGCGCCGGCACCACCATCGGTGTCCCCGTCTCGGGGTCCGGCACCACCCGGCACGCCAGCCCGAACACCTCGCGCACCAGCGGCTCGGTGACCACGTCCGCGGGTGGCCCCTCGGCGACGATCACGCCCTCCTTCATGGCGATCAGGTGCGTCGCGTACCGGGCCGCCTGGTTGAGGTCGTGCAGCACGGCGACGAGGGTGCGCCCCTCCTCGTGCAGCCGCGCGCACAGGTCCATGACCTCGAACTGGTGCGCGATGTCGAGGAACGTCGTCGGCTCGTCGAGCAGGAGCAGGTCGGTCTGCTGCGCGAGTGCCATGGCGAGCCACACCCGCTGCCGCTGGCCGCCGGACAGCTCGGCGACGAACCGGTCCCGCAGGTCGGCGACCTCGGTGGCGTCGAGGGCGTCCGCGACCGCGCGGGCGTCAGCCGCCGACCACTGCCGCAGCAGGCCCTGGTGCGGGTACCGGCCGCGGGCCACCAGGTCGCCGACAGTGATCGACTCCGGCGCGATGGGGCTCTGCGGCAGGAGGGCCAGCCGTCGGGCGACGTCCTTGCTCTTCAGCGACGAGATCGGCACGCCGTCCAGCAGCACGCGACCGGCACGCGGCTTGAGGGTCCGGGCGAGGGCGCGCAGCAGGGTCGACTTGCCGCACCCGTTGGGACCGATGATGACCGTGAACGACGACCGGGGGATCTGCACGGACAGACCCGTCGCGACCACGAGCTGGTCGTAGGCGAGCGTCAGGTCGGACGCCTCCAGCGGCGGACCGTTCACGCGGGACTCCTCCTCCACTCGCGGACCAGCAGGAACGCGAGGTACACGCCGCCGAGCGCGGCGGTGACCACCCCGACGGGATACACGACGCCCGGCACGGCGTACTGGGCGACCAGGTCGGCGACGACGAGCACCGCGGCGCCGCAGCACGCGGCGGCGACCATACCCGGTCCGGTCGACCGGGTCAGTCGCCGGGCGATCTGCGGGGCGGTCAGGGCGACGAACGCGATCGGGCCGCTCACGGTCACCGCCGCGGCCATGAGCAGCACGCCGACGACCACCGCCCACGTGCGCACCCGGTCCGCCTGCACCCCGACCGCGACCGCCACCTCGTCGCCCATCTCGACCAGCTGCATCGGTCGGGTGAGCGCGAGCGCCGCGGGCAGCAGGACCACGAGCGCGCCGACGATGAGCACCACGTCCGACCAGGAGCGGGCCGCGAGGCTGCCGTTGAGGTACGCGGCGAGCACCTGCGCGTCCTGGCGGGTGGCCCGGGCGAGCGCCAGCTGCACGAACGCCAGCGACATGGCCCCGACCGCGATGCCGACGACCACCATGCGCAGCGGTGCGCGGAACCCCGCGCCCGAGCCGAGGTAGACCGCGCCGATCGCGACCCCCGCCCCGATCAGCGCCCCGACGGGGACGGGGAGGGTCCCCGGCCACACGAGCCCCGCGGCCGCGGCACCCGCAGCCGCGCCGGCGCCGAGCCCGATGATGTCGGGGCTGCCCAGCGGGTTGCGCGTGACGGACTGGAACATCGCCCCGGAGACCGCGAACGCCGCACCTGCCGCGGCACCGACGAGCAGCCGTGGCAGGCGGTTGGTCCAGAGCACCCACTCCTGCGTGCGGGAGCCGTTGCCGGCGATGACGGACGGCAGCTCCGCGAGCGGGATGCCGAGCTGACCGGCTGCCAGGGTGACCAGGGCGGTGACCAGCACGAGGGCGAGCGCGGCCACGCAGACGACGACCGGACGCCGGTGCCAGCGGACGGTGACGGCAGGCCCGAGGGTCAGGACGGCGGTCACAGCCCGACCCTCCCCCGGCGCACGGCCGCGATCAGGAACGGTGCCCCGACGAACGCCGTCACCGCCCCCACCGGCAGCTCGCCGGGCCGCGCCAGCACCCGACCGAGGACGTCGGCGGCGAGGAGCAGGACCGGACCGAGCAGCAGGCAGTACGGCAGGAGCCAGCGGTGGTCCGAGCCGGTGAACCCGCGGACGACGTGCGGGACGGCCAGCCCCACGAACGCGATCGGCCCGACGGCGGCCACCGCCGCGGCGCACAGCACGGTGGCGCCCGCGGCGCCGAGCAGGCGGGTGCGGCCGGCGCGCAGCCCGAGGGAGGTCGCGGCCTCGTCGCCGAGCGCGAGCGCGTTCAGCGGACGAGCCAGCAGCAGGCACAGGACGAGACCCACGACGACGAACGGCAGCACGGCCCCCACCGTCGACGGTGGCCGTCCGGCGAGGGACCCGACCACCCAGAACCGGTAGGTGTCGAACACCTCGGGGTTGGCCAGCGTGATCCCCTCGACGACGGCCACCAGCACAGCGGACACCGCGGCGCCCGCCAGCACGAGCCGGACGGGCGTGGCACGCCGTCCGCCGGAGCCGATCAGGTAGACGGCGAGCGCCGCGACCAGCGCTCCCGGCACCGCGGCCCAGACCGACCGGCCGGCGGCACCGCCGAGCATCGCGGCCGTGATCACCAGGGATGCCGACGCGCCCGCGTTGACGCCCAGCAGGCCCGGGTCGCCGAGCGGGTTGCGCGTGAGCCCCTGGATGACGACGCCGGCGACCGCCAGCGCTGCCCCGACCAGCAGGCCGAGCTGCGTGCGCGGGATCCGGGAGGCGACGACCGTGGACACGAACGAGTCGTCGGGGTTCCGCCACGCCGACCACACCTCGCCGAGCGGCACGGGCTTGGCCCCGACGGCGACGCTCAGGCCCACCACCAGGACGAGCAGGAGGACCGCGGCGACCAGCCCCAGACCGAGCACGAGCGCGCGCGAGCCCCGCACGCGGCCGACGGTGGTGCTCATGGGTGCACGGTACGGAGAGGTCAGGCCTGGGCCTTCTCCGCGCCGGCGGTGATGAGGGGCAGGTACTCGTCGAGCGCCCACGGCACGCTCAGCGGCGTCGCCACGGAGACGGCCATGCCCAGCTTCGGGTCGAGCATCGGCACGTAGGCGCCCGACGCGAACGCGGGGATCTGCGCCCAGAGCGGCTGCGCCTCGGTCGACGCCTGCTCCTCGGTGTTGTTGAACCACGTGAACAGCAGGTCCGCGTCGTTCAGCTGGTCGGCGTTCTCCAGCCCGAGGGTCGCGACGAACGTGCCGGGCGACGAGGTCAGGGTGGACACGGACGGCGCCAGCTCGAGGCCGAGGCCGGTGAGCAGCTCGACGCGCGGGTCACCCGGCAGGTACACCGACAGGGCACCGGGCTGGTCCCCGCCGTACACGTAGGCGAACGTCTTCCCGGCGAGCTCAGGGTTGTCGGCGGCGGCCTCGTCGATGGCGGCCTGGCGCTCGTCGAGCAGCGGCTGCGCCTTCTCCGGCACGCCCAGCGCGTCGGCGGCGATGGTCACCTGGTCCTCGAGCGACGTCTGCCACGGCTCGCCGGGGTACGCGACCACCGGCACCAGCGCGGACAGCTGGTCGAACGTCGCCTGGTCGAGCCCCGACTGCGGGGCCAGGACGAGGTCGGGCTCGAGGGCGACGACCGCGTCGATGTCGAGCTCGGGGTACATCGCGATGGTCGTCGGCAGCTCGTCGCCGGACGCCTCGACGGCCTGCCGGAACCACGGCTGGTAGCCCTCGGTGTCGC
>NZ_JBFUHU010000106.1:0-10640 GCF_056402235.1 Cellulomonas sp. P4_B5_2 | reverse complement strand
CCGGGCAGCCCGCCGACGACCATGATCAGCTCGCGCGTGCCGAGCGTGGCGGCCTCGACGATCGCGCGGCGGTTGTCGTCGAGCGCCGCCGTGGCGTCGCCCTCGTCATCCGCGGTGAGGAACCCGCCGCGGCACAGTGACGAGACGCGCAGGCCGGCGTCGGCGACGATCTTCGCGGCCTCCGTGACACCGGCCTCCTGCACACGGTCGCGCCAGACGCCGAGCGCGGGCAGCCCGGCTCGGACGGCTCCGTCGACCGCCTCCTGCAGGGTCCAGCGCTTGGTCGTCGCGGTGTTCAGCGACAACCGGCTGAGGTCGGTGCTCACAGGCTGATCGTCGGGACGTCGAGCCTGCGGCCCTCCGCCGACGACTGAAGGCCCAGCTCGGCCAGCTGCACACCGCGGGCGGCCGACAGCAGGTCGAACCGGTGGGTGCGGCCGGCGACGACGTCGCGCAGGAACTCCTCCCACTGCAGCTTGAAGCCGTTGTCCAGGTCGCCGTTGGCCGGCACCTCCAGCCACTGGTCGCGGAACGACTCGGTGACGGGCAGGTCCGGGTTCCACACGGGCTTCGGTGTGTGAGCGCGCTGCTGGGCAACGCACTTGTTCAGCCCCGCGACCGCCGMGCCGTGCGTGCCGTCGATCTGGAACTCGACCAGCTCGTCGCGGTACACGCGGACGGCCCAGGACGAGTTGATCTGCGCGACGACGGGGTCGCCGCCGGGGGTCTCGATCTCGAAGATCCCGTAGGCGGCGTCGTCGGCGGTGGCGTCGTACGCCGTGCCCTGCTCGTCCCAGCGCGTCGGGATGTGCGTCGCGGTCTGCGCGTTCACCGTCCTGACCGTGCCGAGGATGCCCTCGAGCACGTAGTTCCAGTGGCAGAACATGTCGACGACGATGCCGCCGCCGTCCTCCTTGCGGTAGTTCCAGCTGGGGCGCTGGGCCTCCTGGCCGTCGCCCTCGAACACCCAGTAGCCGAACTCGCCGCGCAGCGACAGGATCCGGCCGAAGAAGCCCTCGTCCACCAGGCGGCGCAGCTTGACCAGGCCCGGCAGGTACAGCTTGTCGTGCACCACGCCCGCGGTGACGCCCGTGCTTTCGCGCAGACGGGCGAGGTCGATCGCCTCGGCCAGCGTCTCGGCCGTCGGCTTCTCGGTGAAGATGTGCTTGCCGGCCTTCATCGCCGCGGTGAGCGCGCTGTAGCGGCGGCTCGTCACCTGGGCGTCGAAGTAGATGTCGACCGTCGGGTCGTTGATGACCGAGTCGGCGTCGGTGGTCCAGTGCTCGATCCCGTGCAGCTCCGCCAGCTCGCGCACCTTGTCGGCGTTGCGTCCGACGAGGATCGGCTCCACCTGCACGCGGGTGCCGTCCTCGAGCGTGACGCCTCCCTGGTCGCGGATCGACAGGATCGAGCGGACGAGGTGCTGGCGGTAGCCCATCCGGCCGGTGATGCCGTTCATCCCGATGCGCAGGGTGCGGGTCGTCATGAGTGCTCCGAGTGTTCTGGACCGCGGTGTCGGTCGGAGTGGGAATGCGCTTTCCACTGTAGCGCATGCCGCTCCGGTCGCGTCAAGGCTCGGGCCCGGATGCACGCCGGACGCGCGCCCGAAGCGCCCCCGACGCGCCCCCGACGCGCCCCCGACGACCCCTCGACGCGCCCCCGACGCGCCCTCGACGCGCCCTCGACGCGCCCCCGGCGAGCGCCCTCGACGCACCCTCGACGGGCCCCCGACGCGCCCCCGGCGAGCGCCCTCGACGCACCCTCGACGCGCCCCCGACGCGCCCCGACGTGCGCCCGACTACAGCTCGGCCCGCCCACCTACGCGTCCGGCATCAGGGATGCGTGAAGACTTCGTTCCGCTGGGTGCGACGAAGTCTTCACGCGAGCCGCCCGCCCGACCGCGGACCCTCGAACGCGCCGCTGACAGTGGTGAGGCTCCCGCACTCCGAACCCGACGAAAGTCCCTCTGACGCGCACGGCGGACCATCCGCGTGCCGACGCAGTCCTCAGACTCGCGTGGTCACCAGGTTCGCGACGGCCGCCCGCACGGCGGACCGGAAGGCCGCCGAGTCGGCCAGGTCGTCCCCGAACACCGCGCGCACGTCGAGCATCCGGTCGGCCAGCGAGTCGAGCGGTCCCGCCGCCGCGTCCGCGAGGGTGGCCGCCATCGGGTCGTCGAGCGGCACCCGGCGACCGTCGACCACGAGCTCGCCCTGCGTCGTCGCGCGCACATAGGCGATCCACGCGGCGACGGTCACGGCGGCGGCGGTCGGGGTTGCCCCCTCGGCGAGCCGGTCGCGGACCGTGCCGAGCAGGCGCTGCGGGAGCTTCTGCGACCCGTCCATCGCCACCTGCACGGTGGTGTGCCCGGTGTTCGGGTTGGCGAACCGCGCGAGCACGTCGTCCCGGTACCGCGTGAGCTCCATGCCGTCCGGCGCGACGAGGGTGGGCAGCACGTCCTCGTCGACCAGGGCCCGCACCGCGGCGGTCAGGTCGGGGTCGGCCACCGCCTGGGCGATCGTCGCGTGCCCGCGGAGCGCGCCCAGGTAGGCGAGCGTCGAGTGGCTGGCGTTGAGGACCCGCAGCTTGGCGCGCTCGTACGGTGCCACGGCGGACGTCAGGGTCGCCCCGGCGAGCTCCCAGGCGGGTCGCGGACCCGCGAAGTCGTCCTCGACCACCCACTGAGTGAAGGGCTCGCCCACCACCAGGCCGGCATCGGTGAGCCCGAGGAGCGATGTCGCCTCGGCACGGTGGGCGTCCGTGGTGGCCGGCACGATCCGGTCGACCATCGTCCCGGGGAAGCGGACCGACGCATCGATCCACTCGCGCAGCCGCCGGCCGGCGGGCATCGCGTCGAGGGTGGTGCCCACGAGCGCGGCCAGCACGGCACCGTTGTCGGCGAGGTTGTCGCAGCAGACGACCGTCAGCGGACCCGCGTCGGCCCGCGCCCGCTGGGCGAGCCCGCGCAGGAGCAGCCCGATCGGTGAGCGCGCGGCGGAGTCGGTTCGCCGACCGCGCAGGTCCTCGGCGAGGGCGTCCAGGTCGGCCGACAGGTCGGGATCCGTCAGGTCCGGGCCGCCGTCGGCCGCGCGGCGGTAGCCCTTCTCGGTCACCGTGAGCGTCACGACGTGGGTGGCCGGTGCCGCGATCGTCTCCAGGACCCGTGCGGTGTCGGTCCCGGGGAACGCCACACCGAGCAGCGACCCGACGAGCCGCAGCGACGTCTCGGACGTGCCCTTGGTCAGCACGCCGTAGAGGCCGTCCTGCGGCGCGAGCTGCTCGACCACGCGCGCACTGCGCTGCGTGACGCCGAGGATCCCCCAGTGGTTCTCGCCGGCAGCCGCGGCGGCGTCCTCGGTGTAGACCGCCTGGTGCGCGCGGTGGAACGCCCCGAGGCCGAGGTGCACCAGCCCGACGGTGACCTCAGAGGGATCCACCGCCGGCAGTCGGACGCCCGAACGCGTCGCGTCGATGCCCGAGAGAGTCGTCCGAGAGAGCCGGCGCGGAGTCATCCGCCGACCTCGGACGTCTGCGTGCTCGCGACACCCGTCGACGCGCGGACCACCAGCTCGACCCCGATGAGGACCGATGGCGGCGTCCCCGCACCCGGATCGCGTCCGGCGTCGGCCGTGCCCAGCGCCAGGGCCAGGGCCGACTCCGTCGCCGTCGGCACCTGACCGACCTCCACCAGCAGGTCCACCGCCGCGCGGCCGAGGCGGGCGAGCGGGACCGTGACGGTGGTGAGTGCGGGCGACACGAGCGTCGCCGCCGGGATGTCGTCGTACCCCACCACCGAGACGTCCTCGGGAACCCGGACCCCCCGTGCGCGGAGCCTGCTGAGGATGCCGAGCGCCAGCAGGTCGTTGTGCGCCAGGACCGCGGTGACCCCGCTGGCCGCCACGAGGTCACCTGCCGCGACACCTCCGCCGAACAGGGGAGGGAAGTGGCCGAGGTCGGTCACCTCGACGCTGCGCAGACCGTGCGACGCGTGCTCGAGGCCGTGCCTGCGCTGGGAGTCGGACCACGAGCCGACCGGGCCACCGGCGTAGCCGATGCGGCGGTGGCCGAGCGCGTGCAGGTGCCGGACGGCCTGGCGGACGCCGTCGGCGTTGTCGATCACCACGGACGGGTGGCCACCGTGCAGGCGGTTGACGAGGAGCAGCGGGACGTCGTCGTCGAGGACGTCGTGGGACAACCGGTCGAGCTCGAGGTCCGACATGCGCGGGGAGCACAAGATGACCCCGTCCACCTGGGCGCCGAGGTGCCCGACCAGCTCCGCCTCGAGGCGAGGGTCCTCCTCGGCGTCGGCCACGAGGAGCGCGAAGCCGAGGGCGCGGGCGCGCGCCTGGACACCCTTGGCGACGGCTGCGAAGAACGGGTTCTCCAGGTCCGGCACCACCAGGCACAGGTTGCCTGTCCGGCCGGTGATGAGCTCCCGGGCGGCGCGGTTGGGGCGGTAGCCCAGCTCCCGCGCGACCTGCTGGACGTGCTCACGCCGCGCGGGTGCCACCAGATCGGGCGCGCTGAGCGCCCGGGACGCCGTGGCCGGCGAGACCCCGGCGGCGCGCGCGACGTCGCGCAGCGTGACCACCACGTGCCCTCCTCGCTCGACCCCGGATCGGATGAATGCGATTTCAGCACGGTTCGTCGTCCGGTGGCAACCGTCGTCCCGAGATGCGGGACCGCGGAGCATGGGGGCTTGTGATCGGCGCGATCACCTGGTTTGCTGCGATGAATGCGTTTGCACCGCGCGTCATCGCACACCGCGGTGGGACGGTCCGAGGAGGAGTCGATGGTGAGCAAGACCGGGTGGACGTTGCACCCTGACCGGGCCTTGCCCAGCGACCCGTCCGTGCGCCCGATCGCGCGGGAGATCCTGGCGACGACCGCCTCCCTCCCCATCGTCTCCATGCACGGGCACGTCGACGCGGGCGTGCTGGCGCGGGACGAGCCGTTCGCGGACCCCGCCTCCCTCCTGGTCACGCCCGACCACTACCTGGTGCGCATGCTTGTGTCCCAGGGCGTGCCGCACGACGCCCTCGGGGTCGGCCGTCGGGACCGACCAGGAGTCACCGCGGACCCACGCGAGGTCTGGCGCACGTTCGCCACCCACTGGCCGCTGTTCCGCGGGACGCCCACGCGCTACTGGCTCGAGCACGAGCTGGTCGAGGTTTTCGGGGTGGACGAGCGCCCGTCCGCCGACTCCGCCGACCGCCTGTACGACCTCATCTCCGAGCGCCTGGAGAAGCCGGCGTTCCGCCCTCTGGCCCTCTTCKACCAGTTCGGCATCGAGATCCTGGCGACCACCGACGCAGCCACCGCGACGCTCGCCGACCACGCCGAGCTGGCCGACCGCGGTTGGGGCGACCGGATCGTGCCCACGTTCCGGCCCGACGCCCTGCTGCACCTCGACCGCCCCGGCTGGCGCGCAGACGTCGCGCTGCTCGAGGAGCGCTCTGGCGTGAGCATCGGCGGGTACCGCGACCTGCTGCGCGCGCTCGAGGAGCGACGGCGCGCGTTCGTCGCAGCGGGCGCCCGCGCGMCCGMCCACGGCCMCCTGTCCGCGGACACGACGCCGCTGAGCGAGACCGCGGCGGAGCGGATCGTCGCGGACGCGCTGCGGGGGCAGATAGTCGCGGACGACGCCCGGGCGTTCTCCGGTCACATGCTCTTCGAGATGGCGCGGATGTCCGCCGAGGACGGGCTGGTCATGCAGCTGCACCCGGGCGTCCTGCGCGACCACGACCGGGCGGTCGCCGACCTGCGCGGACCCGACGTCGGCTACGACATCCCAGTGCCGACCGAGTACGTCCGCGGATTGCGCCCCGTCCTCGAGGCGTTCGGTCACCACCCTGGTCTGCGGCTCGTGCTCTTCACGGTCGACGAGGACACGTTCAGCCGCGAGCTCGCCCCGATCGCCGGCGTCTACCCGGCCGTCCGGCTCGGCGCCCCGTGGTGGTTCCTGGACACGCCGGACGGCATGCGGCGGTTCCGCGAGGCCGTGACGGACACCGCCGGGTTCGCCAACACCACCGGCTTCGTCGACGACACCCGTGCGTTCTGCTCGATCCCCGCGCGGCACGACCTGGCCCGGCGGATCGACGCCGGGTTCCTCGCGCGTCTGGTCGCGGAGCACCGGCTGGACCTCGACGAGGCGATCGACACCGCCGTCGACCTCGCCTACCGGATCCCGCGCGGAGCGTATGCTCCTCCGAGTTCGGCAAACGCTTTCCCGCGCAGCAGCAGCGGGCACGAGCACGGTGCGAAGGAGCACAAGTGAGCGACATCCTGCAGCGCCTCGCGGCGCACCGCCTGGTACCGGTCGTGGTCATCGACGACGCGGCCCACGCGGACGCCCTGGCCCAGGCCCTGGTCGACGGGGGCCTCCCCGTCGCCGAGGTCACGTTCCGGACGCCGGCCGCGGCGGAGGCGATCCGCGTGATCGCTGCGCGCGGGGACGTCCTGGTCGGCGCCGGCACCGTGCTGACGCCCCAGCAGGTCGACGCGGCCGTGGCCGCCGGCGCGTCCTACGTCGTCTCGCCCGGCACCAGCCGCGCGGTCGTCGAGCGCTGCCTGGAGCACGGCATCCTCGCGCTGCCCGGCGCGGTCACGGCCACGGAGGTGCAGGCCGCGCTCGAGCTCGGTCTGACCACCGTGAAGTTCTTCCCCGCCGGCACGTCCGGAGGGGCCAAGGCGGTGGCGGCCCTCGCGGCACCCTTCGGCGACGTCGGCTTCGTCCCGACCGGGGGCATCGGCCCGGGCAACCTCGCCGAGTACCTCGCGCTGCCCTCCGTCCGCGCGGTCGGCGGATCCTGGATGGTGCCGCGCGACCTCATCCGCGGCGGGGACCTCGATGCCGTCCGTGATCTCACGGCCGAGGCCGTCAGCCTCGTTGCCCACCCCTGAGCTCGCCCACCCCTGAGCCCGCCCACCCCTGACCTCGAGCGCCCCCGAAGGAGCGTCACCCATGTCCGACCTGGTCATCCGCCCCGCGGCCGAGACCCGCTACGACGCCGTGTCGCTCGGCGAGGTCATGCTCCGCCTCGACCCCGGCGAGGGGCGCATCCGGACCGCCCGCTCGTTCCGCGTGTGGGAGGGCGGCGGTGAGTACAACGTTGCCCGCGGCCTGCGCCGCGCGTTCGGGCTACGGACCGCGATCGTCACCGCGCTCGCGGACAACGAGGTCGGCCGGCTGGTCGAGGACTGCATCCTGACGGGCGGCGTGGACACGTCGTTCGTGCGCTGGATCCCGTACGACGGGGTCGGTCGGGCCGTGCGCAACGGGCTCAACTTCACCGAGCGCGGCTTCGGCGTGCGGGGGGCGGTCGGGGTCAGCGACCGCGGCCACACCGCGGCAGCCCAGCTGGCGCCCGGGGACGTCGACTGGGAACACCTGTTCGGCGAGCTCGGCGTGCGCTGGTTCCACACCGGCGGCATCTTCGCCGCATTGTCCGACAGCGCGGCCGAGACCGTGATCGAGGCCGTCACCGTCGCCCGCAAGCACGGGACGATCGTCAGCTACGACCTCAACTACCGGCCGAGCCTCTGGAAGGCGGTCGGTGGCCAGGCTCGCGCGCAGGAGGTCAACCGGACCATCGCTCCGCAGATCGACGTGATGATCGGCAACGAGGAGGACTTCACCGCCTCGCTCGGCTTCGAGGTCGAGGGCGTCGACGAGAACCTGTCGTCACTCGAGCTCGACTCGTTCGCCGCGATGATCGATCGCGTGGCCGAGGCGTACCCGAACTTCCAGGTGATCGCGACGACGCTGCGCACGGTGCACTCCGCGACGGTGAACGACTGGGGCGCGATCGCCTGGTCGAAGGGCACYGGACTGGTCAGCGCGACGCACCGCGAGCGTCTAGAGATCCTCGACCGGGTCGGCGGCGGGGACTCGTTCGCCTCCGGGCTGGCCTACGGCCTGCTCGCCGGGGAGGACCTGCAGACTGCTGTCGAGTACGGAGCCGCGCACGGAGCCCTGGCCATGACGACGCCGGGCGACACGACGATGGTCAGCAAGGCGGAGGTGCTCAAGCTCGCCGGTGGCGGGGGCGCGCGCGTCGACCGCTGAGCCTCGCGCGGGCCCCGCGCGGACGGAGGGCACCGGTTGGTCCGTGTCCGACAGGCGGCGCCCACCACAGGCGTGGTGCACTGAGCCTGCACCCGCACCGTCTGCACCACCCGGAGGTCCTCGCCGTGAGCCACTCGATGTTGCCGTCAGCGATGCCTGGAGCGTCACTCGAGCTGGACCCCGAGGGTCGCCTGCTGTGCCCCGCGTGCCGGGCGACCACGCTCGACGTGTCGAGGACCGAGCAGGTCGACGGCGTGCCGTGGGTCAACCACTCGCTGGTGTGCCGCGCGTGCGGCACCACCTCGCGGCTCGCGCTCGTGGGCGCGTTCGGTCAGACCGTCCTGCGCTGGCTGGACGACTGAGACTCGGCGCCGGCTGGACGCAGTGAGAGATCAGACCGTCCTGCGCTGGCTGGACGACTGAGACTCGGCGCCGGCTGGACGCAGTGAGAGATCAGACCGTCCTGCGCCGGCTGGACGACTGAGCGCCGACCGGCTGAGACCGGGTCAGGTGACCGCGCCGAGCTGCCACGGCACGAACTCGTCAGAGCCCAGGTCCAGCTCCTCGGACACGGTCTGCCGCCCGGACGCGACGGCGATGATCAGCTCGAACAGCTCTTCGCCGACGGACGTGACGGTTGCGGTGCCGTCGACGATCCGCCCGGCGTTCAGATCCATGTCCTCGGTCATCCGCAGGTAGGTCGCGGTGTTCGTCGCGACCTTGATGGACGGCGTGGGCTTGCAGCCGAGCACGGACCCGCGGCCGGTGGTGAACACGACGACCGTGGCGCCGCCGGCGACGAGGCCGGTGACGGAGACGGGGTCGTACCCGGGGGTGTCCATGAACGTAAACCCGCGGGCGGTCACCTTCTCGGCGTACTCGTAGACCTCGACCAGCTCGGCGGTACCGCCTTTGGCCACGGCGCCGAGCGACTTCTCGAGGATCGTGGTCAGCCCGCCCGCCTTGTTGCCGGGCGACGGGTTGTTGTCCATGGTGCCGCCGCCGGCGGCGGTGTAGCCCTTCCACCAGTCGAGGCGGTCGAGGAGCTTCTGCCCGACGTTGCGGGACACTGCCCGGCGCAGCAGGAGGTGCTCGGCGCCGAACACCTCGGGCGTCTCGGCGAGCACCGACGTGCCGCCGCGGGCGACCAGCAGGTCGGACGCGTGACCCAGCGCGGGGTTGGCGGTGATGCCGGAGTACCCGTCGGACCCGCCGCAGTTGAGTCCGAGGATCAGCTCGGACACGGGTGCGGGGGACCGGCGCAGGGCGTCGATGCCCGGCAGCATCGCCTCGATGGCCGCCACGCCGGCGCGCACGGTGGCGCGGATCCCGCCCGTCTCCTGGATGACCAGCGTGGTCACGGGCTTGTCGGCGGGCAGGTCGAGCCCGTCCAGGAGCGACTGCGCGGGGAGCATCTCGCAGCCCAGGCCGAGCACGAGCAGCCCGGCGATGTTGGGGTGGTCGGCGTACCCGCGCAGGGTCCGCCGCGTGATCTGGGCGCCCTCGCTCGTGGGGACCAGCCCGCAGCCGGTGTCGTGGGTGAGCGCGACGACCCCGTCGACGTGCGGGAACGCGTCGAGGACCCGGCCGCGGAACTGGTCGGCGATCAGCCGGGCGGTCGACGCGGAGCAGTTCACGGACGTGACGATGCCGACGTAGTTGCGGGTGCCCCACCGGCCGTCGCTGCGCAGGTACCCGTCGAAGGTGCGCACCGGACCCTCGGGGAGCGGGAGAGTGACGCGAGCGGTGCCGAACTCGTAGGCGCGCGCGTCGTCGTCCATGCCCAGGTTGTGCGAGTGCACGTGGTCGCCGACGGCGATGTCCCGCGTGGCACGGCCGATGGACTGCCCGTACTTGTGCACCGGGGCGCCCTGCGGCACCGCGCGGACGGCGACCTTGTGCCCACGCGGAACGCTCTGGGTGACGACGAGCGACCCGAGCGCGGTCCCGGACTGCAGGTCGCGCGTGGCCACGCCGACGTCGTCGTCGGGGCGCAGCACCAGGACGGCGTCGGCCAGGGCGAGCGTCGTCGTCACCAGGGCAGGATATCGCTTTCCGAGAGAATGCACCGGCGAGCCCACCCCGAACGTGCCGCTCACCAGCGGCAAGCGCCTACCCTCCTGACATGGCCGCATCCGTGACCCTCAGCGACGTCGCACGCGAGGCCGGTGTCTCGCTCGCCACCGCCTCCCGCGCGATCAACGGCAGCGCCAACCGCACGGTCCGTGCCGACCTGCGCGACCGCGTGCTCGCCGCGGCGGCCCAGCTGCGCTACACGCCGGACGCCAACGCGCAGGCGATGGCCCGCGGACGGACGACCTCCCTCGGCCTCGTCGTGCACGACATCGCCGACCCATACTTCTCCTCGATCGCCGCGGGCGTCACCCGCGCCGCCGACCGCGCGGGCCTGCAGGTGACCCTCGCGAGCACCCAGCACGACCCCAGCCGGGAGAGCGGGCTGGTGGACCTGCTCAAGCGGCAGCGCGCCCGCGCGATCGTCATCGCGGGTGGTCGCCTGGACGACGAGGCGACGAACGACGAACTGCGCGCGGCGCTCGCCGACTACTAC
>NZ_JBFUHU010000105.1:0-10678 GCF_056402235.1 Cellulomonas sp. P4_B5_2 | reverse complement strand
ACCCCGGGCGGGCCGGTCTCGGCACGTGCGGTGGCCGACGCCCTGCCCGGCACGATCGCCGAGCTGCTCCACGCATGACCCTCGCCCCCGATCTCCGCGCCCGCGTGGACGCCCTGCTGGCGAGCGGTCCCCGGCGGCTCCTCGGCATCGTCGGGGCGCCCGGCGCCGGGAAGTCGACCGTGGCCGCGCAGGTGGTCGCCGCGGTCGGTGGCACCGCCGTCGCCGTGCCGATGGACGGGTTCCACCTGGCGCAGACCGAGCTCGAGCGGATCGGCCGCGCGGACCGCAAGGGAGCGCCGGACACGTTCGACGCGGACGGCTTCGTCGCGCTGCTCACCCGCCTGCGGGACCCGGCGCGGACGGTCTACGCACCCGAGTACCGCCGCGACCTGCGCAACCCGGTGGCGGGCGCGATCGCGGTCCCGCCTGAGGCTCGGCTGGTGGTGGTCGAGGGGAACTACCTGCTGCTCGACGACCACGGGTTCGGTCCGGTGGCGGGCCTGCTCGACGAGACGTGGTTCCTGGCGCCCGACGACGGCCTCCGGCTGGACCGGCTGGTGGCGCGGCACGAGGCGTTCGGCAAGTCCGCGGAGGTCGCCCGCGCCTGGTCGCACGGTCCCGACGAGCGCAACGCCCGCCTCGTCGCGGCGACCGCCGGGCGGGCCGACCTGATCGTCCGTCCCGCCTGACGGACGGTGCGAGACTGGTCGCCGTGAGCTACCCCGCACGCGCTGTCGTCGATCTCGCGGCCGTCCGCGCCAACGTCCGGTCACTGGCCGCCCACGCACCGACCGCCCAGGTCATGGCCGTCGTCAAGGCCGACGGCTACGGGCACGGGCTCCTGCCGACCGCCACGGCGGCCCTGGCCGGAGGCGCGACCTGGCTCGGTGCCGCGCAGGTGGACGAGGCCCTGGCGCTGCGGCGCGGGGGGATCGCCCACGCGCGGGTGCTCACCTGGCTGTACGCACCCGGAGCCCCCTTGCGCGAGGCCGTCGACGCCGACATCGACATCTCGGTCTCCGCACCGTGGGCCCTGGCCGAGCTCGCCGCCGCCGCGCGAGCCGCGGGCCGGACCGCGCGAGCCCACCTCAAGGTCGACACCGGCCTCGGCCGGAACGGACTGACGCCGGGCGACCTGGCCGAGCTCCTGCCCGAGGTCCTGCGCCTTCGGGCGGAGGGTGCCGTCGAGGTGGTCGGGCTGTGGAGCCACTTCGCGTTCGCCGACGAGCCCGAGCACCCGACCGTCAAGCTCCAGGCCGAGGTGTTCGCGGAGACCCTCGAGACGGTCGAGGGCGCCGGCCTCACCCTCGAGGTCCGGCACCTGGCCAACTCGGCGGCCACGCTGACCACGCCCGCCGCGCACTACGACCTGGTGCGTCCGGGGATCGCCGTCTACGGCCTCTCGCCGGTGGCGCAGCTCGGGGGACCCGACGACTTCGGGCTCGTGCCCGCGATGACGCTGGAGGCCGAGCTCGCGAACGTCAAGCACGTCCCTGCCGGGCAGGGCGTCTCGTACGCGCACCTGTACGAGACGCCGACGGACACCGTGCTCGGCCTGGTGCCCCTCGGGTACGCCGACGGCATCCCGCGGCACGCGTCCGGCACTCAGGAGCGGCCCGGCGGACCCGTGCGGGTGGGCGGTCGCACGCTCGGCGTGGCGGGCCGGGTCTGCATGGACCAGGTCGTGCTGGACCTCGGACCGGGCGCCACGGAGCAGGCGGGGGACCGCGTCGAGCTGTTCGGCACCGGACGCGACGGCGGACCGACCGCGGAGGACTGGGCGCGCGTCGCGGGGACCATCTCGTACGAGATCGTCACCCGGGTCGGTGCGAGCGTGCCGCGCGTGCACGTCGACAGCGAGCTCCCGGCATGACCGCGGTGACCGTCCGGCTCCCCGATGCCGACGCCACCCGCGCGTACGGACGCGCGCTCGCGGGCGTGCTCCGGGCGGGCGACCTGGTGGTGCTCACCGGCGATCTCGGGGCGGGCAAGACGACCCTGACGCAGGGGATCGGCGCCGGTCTGCACGTGCGGGGGCAGGTGGCGTCGCCGACGTTCATCATCGCGCGGGAGCACCCGCCGGTCGCGCGCGAGGACGGCTCGACCGGACCGACGCTCGTGCACGTCGACGCCTACCGGCTGGGTTCGCTGGAGGAGGTGGACGCGCTCGACCTCGACGCCGGCCTGGACGAGGCCGTGACCGTGGTCGAGTGGGGCGAGGGGTGGGTCGAGTCGCTCGCGCAGGACCGCCTCGAGGTCACCCTGCAGCGGCCGCGCGGCGGAGCTCTTCCCGACGACCTCGACGACGCGGACGCGGGCGAGCGCGTGGTCACCGTGCGGGCCGTCGGTGCGCGGTGGGCGGACGTCGCGCTGCCCGACGCCGACCCGGTGGCAGGCTGACGTCGTGCCCGTCCTCGCGCTCGACACGTCCGCAGCCGTCGCGGTGGCCCTGACCGACGATGCCGGGGTGGTGCTCGCCGCCCGGTCCGACGCGCAGCAGCGGCACCACGCCGAGCTGCTGGCCCCGATGATCGCCGACGTCCTCGCGGAGGCCGGTGTGGACCGCCGCGAGCTCTCCTCGGTCGTCGTCGGCACCGGACCCGCCCCCTTCACCGGGCTGCGCGTGGGGCTGGTCACGGCCCGCACGCTCGCGCTCGCCCTCGGCATCCCCGTGCACGGCGTCCCGAGCCTCGACGCGGTCGCACTCCAGGCGTCCCGCGTGCTGCCGTCCGGCACGGACGTCCTCGTCGCCACCGACGCCCGGCGCCGCGAGGTGTACTGGGCGCTGTACCGGCTGGTCGAGCCCGGAGTGATCGAGGCGCTGGCGGGCCCCGAGGTCGCCGCAGCCGTCGACGTCGCCGCCGACCCGCGCACGGCCGGCGCGGTGGCGATCGGCCGCGGTGCCGTGCTCTACCCGGACGTCCTGCGCGGTGGACCGACGACCGGGTTGCTCGATCCCGACCCCGCGGAGCTCGCGCGGCTGGCCCTGACCCGGACGGCGGCGGGCGAGGAGCTCGGCACCGAGCCGCTCTACCTGCGCCGTCCCGACGCGGTGCCGCAGGCGGCGCGCAAGCGCGTGCTCGGATGACCGAGCAGCCGGGCGACGTCGTCGTCCGCGCCCTGCGCCCGGCGGACCTGCCGGCCCTCGTGCGCATGGAGGTCGAGCTCTTCGAGGCGGCCGCGTGGTCGCCCGAGAGCCTCGCCTCCGAGATCGGCGGGACGGGGCGCTGGTACGTGGGCGTGGTCGTCGACGGGGCGCTGGTGGGGTACGCGGGACTKTGGTTCGACGGGTTCGACGCGCAGGTGATGACGATCGGCACGGACGCACGGTTCCAGGGGCGCGGGCTGGGGCGACGGATGCTGGAGAACCTGCTGGACCGCGCCCGGACGCTCGGTGCGGCCGTCGTGCTCCTCGAGGTGCGCGTGGACAACGACCCCGCCATCCACCTGTACGAGAGCGTCGGTTTCGAGAAGCTCGGGATGCGCCGGGCGTACTACCAGCCGGGCAACATCGACGCGTGGACGATGCGTCTGGTGCTGCGCCGGGACGAGGGAGGACCGGCATGACGAGGGACGCGGTCATCGTGGACGCCGAGACGCTCGCGGCGGCACTGGCGGGCGACGAGCCACCCGTGCTGCTCGACGTGCGCTGGGCGCTGGGCCAGACGGACGGTCACGAGCAGTACCTGTCGGGCCACCTGCCCGGCGCGGTCTTCGTGGACCTGGACACCGAGCTGGCCGCACCGCCGACTCCGCAGGACGGCCGGCACCCGCTGCCCGATCTCGCCGCGTTCGAGGCGGCGGCGCGGCGCTGGGGCGTCTCGGGCGATCGGCCGGTCGTGGCGTACGACGCGGTGGGCGGCACGTCCGCGGCGCGCGTCTGGTGGCTGCTGCGCTGGGCCGGCCTCCGGGACGTGCGGCTGCTGGACGGCGGGCTCGCGGCGTGGACCGCGGCAGGGCTCGCGCTCGAGGCCGGATCGGTGACGCCGGAGCCGGGCGACGTGGTGCTGGTTCCCGGTGCGCTGCCGACGATCGACGCCGACGGGGCCGCCGCCTGGACCGGCTCCCTGCTCGATGCCCGCGCGGCCGAGCGGTACGCCGGAGAGGTCGAGCCCGTCGACCCGCGTGCGGGCCACATCCCGGGGGCGATCTCGGTGCCGACCGCCGGGAACGTGGGCGCCGACGGCACGTTCCTGCCCGACGACGAGCTGCGCGCACGGTTCGCGGGGATCGACGGACCGATCGCCGTGTACTGCGGGTCCGGGGTGACCGCCGCGCACGAGGTCGCCGCGCTCGCCTCGGTCGGCGTCGAGGCGGCGCTGTACCCGGGCTCGTGGTCGCAGTGGTCGAACGACCCCGCGCGCCCGGTGGAGACGGGGAAGGCCGCGCCCCCCGTCTAGGGGATCGCGGCCTCCGGTGTCCGGTCAGACGGTCAGGGACGCCTGCGTGTAGGAGAGGCGCTCGGCGCGCGGGTAGTGCGTACCGGCACCCTGGACGTGCCCGACGTTGACGACGAGGAGCGACTTCCAGCCGTTCTCCGCGAAGAACTCGGCGTCGATGCCCTGGGCGTCCATGCCGCCCATGGGGCCGGCGGCCAGGCCCGCGGCGCGCAGGCCGACGATCAGGTAGCCGGCCTGGATGAGGGCGTTCATGCGGGCCATCGACTCGCGCTGCTCGGGCTGGCCCTCGAGCGCGTCGGCGAGCGCGGCCATGTGCGGCGCGAGCGTCGGGATGTGCGCGTGGAAGCCGGTGTCGGCGGCGAGCACGAGCGAGACGGGGGCCTCGAGCACGCGGTCGCGGTTGCCCTCGTTCATGTGGGCCGCGAGGCGCCGGCGGGCGTCCGGGGTGCGGACCACGAGCAGGCGCAGGGGGATGGTGTTCAGGGCGGTGGGGCCCCACTTGACCAGGTCGTACACCGCGGCGATCTGCTCGTCGCTGATCTCGTCGGGGGTGAACGCGGCGGCGGTGCGGGCCTCGCGGAACAGGAGGTCCGCGACGTCGTCGCCGACGGCCAGACCGGAGGTGGGGAAGTCGAGGCCGTCCAGGACGGTGGAGTCAGTGGTCATGCACGGTTGAAGCGTCAACTACCTGCGGTTGTTCCGGGCGACGGTGTGGCGGTCGTCACCACGTCGCGGCCACCTATCCTGGTCCGCATGGCTGACCCCCTCGTGCTCGGGATCGAGACGTCCTGCGACGAGACCGGCGTGGCCCTGGTGCGTGGCTACGACCTCCTCGTCGACGCCGTCGCCAGCTCGGTGGACGAGCACGCGCGGTTCGGCGGGATCATCCCGGAGATCGCGTCGCGCGCGCACCTCGAGGCCATGGTGCCGACGATCGAGCGGGCGCTGGCCACGGCGGACGTCTCGCTCGGCGCGGTGGACGCCATCGCGGTGACGGCCGGCCCCGGCCTGGTCGGACCCCTGACCGTGGGAGCCTCGGCCGCCAAGGCGCTCGCGCTCGCCCTGGACAAGCCGCTGTACGGCGTCAACCACGTGATCGGGCACGCCGTCGTGGACGAGCTGGTCGACGGCGCCTTCCCCGAGCGCGTCATGGCGCTCGTCGTCTCGGGCGGCCACTCGTCGCTGCTGCTGCTCGACGACACCGTGCACGTCACCGAGCTCGGCTCGACGCTGGACGACGCGGCGGGGGAGGCGTTCGACAAGGTCGGTCGTCTGCTCGGCCTGCCGTACCCGGGCGGCCCGCACATCGACCGGCTGGCCCGCGAGGGGAACCCGACCGCGATCCGCTTCCCGCGGGGGCTCACCGCCGCCAAGGACCAGGCCGCGCACGCCGCCGACTTCTCGTTCTCCGGCCTGAAGACCGCCGTCGCCCGCTGGGTGGAGGCCCGGCAGGACGCGGGCGAGCAGGTGCCGCTCCCCGATGTCGCGGCGTCGTTCGCGGAGGCCGTCGCCGACGTGCTGACCGCCAAGACGATCGCCGCCTGCCGGGCGCACGGCGTGGACACCCTGGTGGTCGGCGGCGGGTTCTCCGCTAACTCCCAGCTGCGGGACATGGCCGCGAAGCGCTGCGCGGAGGCCGGCATCGAGCTGCGCATCCCGCCCATCCGCTACTGCACCGACAACGGAGCGATGATCGCCGCGCTCGGCTCGGCGGTGGTGCGGCGCGGGCTGCCGCCGTCGTCGCTGGACCTGCCCGTCGACTCCTCGATGCCGCTCACCCAGGTACTGGTCTGAGGACCTTCTGCTCTGTCGCGCCACGACGCTCCGGCGTGCCATCAGGGGAAGGGGTCCCGCGCCGCGGGGCGCCGGACCGGAGGCGGTGGGTGCGGTGCGAGGTGCGCGAGTCCTGGTGGCGGTGGCCTCGGCGGCGGTGCTGGCGGGCTGCGTCACGGTGAACCAGCAGCAGGCCGGTCCCGGCATGATGCACGGAGGTGGGCCGGGTGTGTTCCGCTCGACGTGCACCCCGACCGTCGACCCCTCGGGTTCCACCGTCGCGGTCATGCTCGGCGACGGAGGCATGGTCCGCAGGATGCACGGCAGCGGCGCGATGCTCCGGGTCGTGCCCGCGTCGGTCGAGGCGGGAGAGGTGACGCTGGTCGCCCGGAACATGGGCCGGCGGACCCACGAGCTCGTCGTCCTGCCGCTGGCCCCCGGCGCGTCCGTCGGTGAGCGGCCGCAGGGCGTCGACGGCTCCGTGGACGAGACCGGCAGCCTGGGTGAGGCGTCGGCGCCGTGTGCCGAGGGGGCCGGCGACGGCCTGCCCTCCGGAGCCGTCGGATGGGTCACGCTCGACCTCCCCGCCGGACGGTACGAGGTCGTCTGCAACCTGCCGCACCACTACGCCGCGGGCATGGCCGACGAGCTCGTCGTCACCGACGCGAGCTAGGCGGTCGTCGTCGACGGCGCGCGGCGCGGGTTGCGCGTACCGGTCGGCCGGCTCCACACCCGCCACACGCGGGCGCCCAGCAGGAACGGCACCGTGAACACGACGGCGTAGAACACGAGCGCCTGCCACGTGAAGGTGGTGCCCGCCGACACGCCGCCCTCGGTGCTGGTGAAGACGGCCGTCGCGCCCAGGAACTCACGCTCGATCGTCCCGCCGCCCAGCTGATCGAGCGTGTCGAGCGTCCCGAAGGTGTACGCCATGACCAGGTAGACGACCGCGCCGACGGCGAGGCCTCCCCAGACGGCCCCGGTGTTCCAGCGCGGGACGGGCCGGCCCAGCTCGGTGAGGTAGCCGTCCGCGAGCACCCGCGGGTGGCCCAGGTCCGCGACTGCCTGCCGCATGCCCACCTCGGACGCGGCGGCGGTGAGCTCGGTGCGGAGCTCGCGCACGACCGTCTTGTGCTTCGGGAAGTCCTGCATGGCCCAGTCGAACCGCAGGAGGTAGCGCTCGCGGACGAGGGCGTCGCGCAGGGAGGTGCTCATGAGGACTCCTTCGTGGTGGCACGGGCGAGCAGACCGTCGACCGTGAGGGCCAGCTGCTGCCACGCCCGGGCGGTGCTCCAGAGCTGCTCCGCGCCGGTGTCGGTGGGCAGGTAGTACTTGCGGGCGGGGCCCGCGCTGGAGGCGACGAGGCGCGACGAGATCTGGCCGTCGCGCTCGAGGCGGTTGAGCACCGGGTACAGCGTCCCGGCGCCGAGGTCGTCGAGGCCGGCCTCGTGCAGGCGGGTGACCAGCTCGTACCCGTAGGACTCGCGCTCGGTGAGGAGCGCGAGCACGAGCATCGGGAGCACGCCCTTGAGGAGCTGGGGATCGCGGGGCTCGTCCATGACGCCCACGCTATGCCTAGTAGTAGGTATTGACAAGTAGTGGGCGTGGCCCAGTTCTGCTAGAGCGGGCGACCGGCCTTGAGCTCGGCGACGAGGGAGCGCACGACGGCGTCGAGCTCACCGGCGTGACGCCGGGCGACCGCGCGCTGACGCTGGTACGACGCGCCACGGCGCAGGATGACGCGCACCTGCTCGAGCTCGGCGGCGCAGCCGAGGCGCTCGGCGACGGGGGCCAGCTCGACCAGCCAGCGGCCGATCGCGTCCGTGACCAGCTCCTCGTCACCGGCCGCGTTCGTGATGATGATGGCGTCCATGCCGTACCGCGCGGAGCGCCACTTGTTCTCCTGGGCGAACCACGGCGGCAGCGTCGGCAGGCTCTCCCCGCGGTCCAGCATCGAGGAGAAGTGCTCCACGAAGCAGTGGGTCAGCGCGGAGATCGCGGCGACCTCCAGGAGGTTCGAGGCGCCGTCGGCGATCCGCATCTCCAGCGTGCCGAACCGCGGCGACGGGCGGACGTCCCACCGGATCTCGTCGAACTGGTCGATGACGCCGGTGTGCATCATGTCGCCCACGTACTGCTCGAGCTGCGACCACTCCTCGAAGGCGAACGGCAGGCCCGCGGTCGGCAGCTGCTGGAACAGCAGGGCGCGGTTGGACGCGTAGCCGGTGTCCTTGCCACCCCAGAACGGGGACGACGCCGACAGCGACAGGATGTGCCCGAAGACGCCGAGCATCGCGTGCGCGATGGGCAGCACCTTGTCCCGGTCCTCGATGCCGACGTGCACGTGCACCCCGTAGATGAGCATCTGCCGGCCCCACCACTGCGTCCGGTCGATGAGGGTCGCGTACCGCTGCTTGTCGGTGACCTTCTGCTGCGCCCAGTTGGCGAACGGGTGCGTCGCGCCACCCATGAGCTCGATGCGCAGCGGGGACGCGGCCGCCTCGACCTCGTCGAGGGCCTGCTGCAGGTCGGCCGTCGCCTCCGCGATCGTGCGGCACTTGCCCGAGCGGATCTCCACGGTGTTGAGCAGCAGCTCCTGCGTGATGAGGGGGTGCTCGGAGCCGTCGGCGGGCCGGACGGCCGCCAGGATGGCCTCCGCGGCCTGGCGCAGGTCCCCGGAGTCGGCGTCGACGAGGGCGACCTCCCACTCGATCCCGACGCTCGACCGCTCGGAGTGCGCGAACGGCACCCGCACCGGCACGGCCATCAGACGGGCTCCACCACGAGCACCTGCTGGCTGCCCGCGACGCGCGTGAGGATGATCGTCCCCGTCGCGCTGCCGCGCAGGTCCAGCTGCCGGCGGAGCTGCTCCGGCACCACGGCCGTCCCGCGCTTCTTGATGGTCAGCTTCCCCACGTCACGTCCTCGCAGGTAGGTCCGGAGCCGCTTGAGGCCGAACGGCATCGTGTCGAGCACGCGGTACGCGGTGGCGGTGGGCAGGGGCGTCAGCGCGTCCGAGGTCACGTAGGCGATCGTGGGGTCCACGAGTCGTCCCTGCACCTGGTGCGCGATCTCGCCGACCAGCCCGGCGCGGATGACGGCCCCGTCGGGCTCGTAGAGGTAGCCGCCGACCGGGCCGGACGCCGGACGCTCGTCCGAGGTGGCGCGCACGACGTGGGCCTCGCCGGCGCGGAGCACCAGGGCGGACCGGCCGGGTCCCTCCGGCGCGAGCGGGCCGAACCAGAGGCCCACCTCGACCACGTCGCCGTCGACCGAGACCCATTGGGCCTGCGCGTCGTCGGGCAGGGCGGTGTGCGGGATGCCGGGGCCGAGCTTGAGGCCGAGCGCGGGTACCCGGTCGCGCACCGCGAGGACCGCGTCGAGGGACGGCTCGTAGGCGGACGGGTCGAACACGCGGCTGCCCGACGAGGTCCGGCGGGCGGGGTCGGCGTACACGCCGTCGACCCCCTCCGCCTCCAGGTCGAGGGCGAGCCCGTCGCCGTGCCGCACCTCGGCGTCGGGGAAGTGCCGCAGGTTCACGGTGGCGATCGCCGCGGTCGCCTCGTCGAGATCGATGGCCAGCACCCGCAGGCCGATGCCCGCGAAGGCCATCGCGTCCGCGCCGATCCCGGTGGTCAGGTCGGCCACCCGGGTGCTGCCGGCGTCGCGGAACCTGCGCGCGTGGTGGGCCGCGACGGTGAGGCGCGTCGCCTGCTCGAGGCCCGCGGCGGTGAAGAGCATGCCGTCGGCGAACGTGCCGAACTTCGCGGCGGCCTTCGCGCGCAGGCGCGACTGGGTGAGCGCGGCGGCGACCAGCGCGGGATCGATGCCCTCGTCGCGCATCCGCTCCGACAGGGCGAGCGTGCGGCTCTCGTCGTACGGCGGCAGGGCGGACAGCAGTGCCCAGCCCGCCGGGCTGAGCAGCTGGGCGATGCCCTCGCGATCCATGCGGCGATCCTCGCACGCAGAGACTCGCCAGGACCGCTCGTTGGCACTCGCCTTGACCGAGTGCTAACCGGTTCCTAGAGTGAGTGGCTGGCACTCTCCCGGTGAGTGTGCCAGCAGCGCTCCAGGGCACGGCACCCGCGACGACGTGTCCGAGAGCGCGCACGTACCTCAGAGAACTACTCACATGCGAAGGGGAGGTCCGCTGTGTCGGTCTCCATCAAGCCCCTCGAGGACCGGATCGTCGTCAAGACGCTCGAGGCAGAGGCGACGACCTCTTTCGGTCTCGTCATCCCGGACAGTGCCAAGGAGAAGCCCCAGGAGGGCGAGGTCCAGGCGGTCGGACCCGGCCGTGTCGACGACAACGGCAACCGGATCCCGCTCGACGTCGCCGTCGGCGACAAGGTCATCTACTCCAAGTACGGCGGCACCGAGGTCAAGTACGACGGCGAGGAGTACCTCATCCTCTCCGCGCGCGACATCCTCGCGATCGTCGTCAAGTGAGCTGAGGGGCGCCACGCGCCCCGCTCGCTCGCGAAGGCCCCCCACTGCAGCTGCCG
>NZ_JBFUHU010000104.1:0-14490 GCF_056402235.1 Cellulomonas sp. P4_B5_2 | reverse complement strand
GGCCGACCCCCCACGATCACTCCCGCCGCGCAGTCCGCGCGGCCGACGCGCACCGCGGGGCCCGTCGAGGTCCCCGGACGTGCCACCAGACCGACCGGCTCGGCGGTCCCGCCGCCGGCGCCCGCGCCGTCGTCGCGATCGACGTCGTCGCGACCGGCGACAGGTCGTCCGCCTGCCCGGCCCGCCGGTGCCCGCCCACCCGCTCCGCCGACGGGACCGCGCTCCCCGGACGCACCGGGCACGCAGCCCGAGGCTCGTCGCAGCCGCAAGCGGCTCGTCGGAGCCGTCGCCGTGCTCGTGCTCGTCGCCCTCCTGGCGTGGCCGATCGGCCTGCTGGTCTGGGCCAACGGCAAGGTCCAGCACACCGCCGCCCTCAGCGGCGCGGCGAACACCCCCGGCACGACGTACCTGCTGACGGGTTCGGACTCGCGGGCCGACGGCGGGATCGCGCAGGACGGCACGGAGGGCGCCCGGACCGACACGATCCTCCTGCTCCACGTCCCGGACAGCGGCCCCACGGCGCTGATCTCGCTCCCCCGTGACACGTACGTCGACATCCCCGGGCAGGGCGCGGCCAAGCTCAACGCGGCCTTCGCGTGGGGCAAGGCACCGCTCCTGGTCCAGACGGTCGAGGGGCTCACCGGCCTGACGATCGACCACTACGCCGAGATCGGCATGGCCGGCGTCGAGCAGATCGTCGACGCGGTCGGCGGCGTGAACCTCTGCCACGACGTCGACGTGAACGACGCCGACTCGGGCATGGTCTGGACGGCGGGCTGCCACGACGTCGACGGCGTCCAGGCGCTCGCGTTCGCCCGCATGCGCAAGGCGGACCCCACGGGTGATGTCGGCCGCGCCGAGCGTCAGCGTCAGCTCATCGGCGCCGTGATGGGCAAGGTGCAGCCGACCCAGCT
The DNA here is from genome assembly GCF_056402235.1 of Cellulomonas sp. P4_B5_2. Lineage (NCBI taxonomy): Bacteria > Bacillati > Actinomycetota > Actinomycetes > Micrococcales > Cellulomonadaceae > Cellulomonas > Cellulomonas sp. P4_B5_2. Next base: position 13,576 of record NZ_JBFUHU010000104.1, on the reverse strand, counting down.
GCTGTTCCGGCCGAGCCAGCAGGTCTCGCTCATCGATGCGGGCACGAGGGCGCTGACGGTGAGCGACGAGACCGGGATCGTCGACATGGCCAAGCTGGCCCTCGCGTTCCGGAGGGCCAACAGCGCCGAGGGCATCACGGGCACGCCGCCGATCGCGAGCATCGACTACCGACCGGGCGGCAACGCCGGGTCCACGGTCCTCCTGGATCCCGAGACGGCTCCCGCGTTCTGGGTCGCGATCAGGGACGGCTCGCTGCCGCCCGGTCCCGTCGGCGGGATGCCCGGGGCCTGAGCCGGCGTCAGGACATCGCCTCCACGAGTCGTGGTCCGCGCATGACGCGGTCCAGCACAGCCGCGCGGGGTCGCTCCAGGGCGGCGAGCGTGGCACGCCGGAACGCAGGACCGCACGGGACCTCGACATACCGGTGCACCGCCCACGCCATCCCGGTCACCAGCGCGAGCGCCGCGCCGAGGGCTGCCGCGGCCGGCACGTGGTCCGCCAGCGCCCGGATCACCGCGAGGCCCCAGTACTCGTGCACGAGGTACAGCGGGTAGGTGAGCGCGCCGAGGGCGACCAGGCCCCGGTGCTCCCAGTGCTGCACCCGCGTCAGCACGACGGCCGCGACGGCGGCGACGCACCCGACCACGGCGACGCCGAGCAGCGCGGTCGACGGCGAGTACCCGGTGGTCCGCTCGAGCACCGACGCCCGCGCCGGGACGACGAGGGCGACGGCCAGCGCGGTGTTCACCCCGACCGCGAGCCACGGCAGCAGCCGGCGACCGCCCGCCCTGCGGTCCTCGACCAGCACGAACAGCGCCATCCCTGCCGCGAACAGCGGGGCGTAGTCGGCGATCAGGAGCGACGCGAGGCCGGTGGCCCCGGCCTGCTCGGCGAGCAGCGCGACCCAGGGCCAGGCGAGCGCGACGCCGACGACACGTGCGCGTGTGATCCCGACCAGCGAGAGCACGCCCAGCAGGAGGTAGAAGCGCAGCTCCGTCCAGAGGGTCCAGTAGACCCCGTCGACGTGGTCGACCCCGACCGCCGACTGGAACATCGTGAGGTTGACCAGCACCTGCTGGGGCGTGATGGCCTTGCCCTCCGGCCACACGACCAGCAGGAGCGCCCCGGTGGCCAGCACCGCGACCCAGTACGCCGGGTAGAGGCGGGCGATGCGGGACGCCACGACGTGGGCGGTCGGCCGGCCCCAGGCCGTCATGAGGATGACGAACCCGCTGATGACGAAGAACAGCTCCGGGCCGAGCGACCCGTAGCCGGTCCACCGGCCCATCCCGCCGAGACGGTCCGCCTGCCCCTCGCCCCACGCTGTGCTCGTCCGGCCGGTGAAGTGGTAGAGCACCACGGCGGCGGCGGCGAGGAAGCGGAGCCCGTCGAGGGCCGCGAGGCGCGGGCGGGAGGACGTCATCCCCTCGACGCTAAGCAGACCCGGTGCGGCTCGCACGCCGAGACGAGCGCGCTCACCGAGCCTTCACACGGTCAGACGCTGAACCCCACGCTCGGCCGCGCGCTCGTCTGCGCCCGCAGCCGCTCCCCCTTGCCGTCGGCCTGGCCCTGGAGGTCGTCCTGGAACGCGGCCATCGCCGCGCGCAGCCGGGCGGCCTGCTCGCCCTCGCCCGAGGCGAGGATGCGGACCGCCAGCAGGCCGGCGTTGCGCGCCCCTCCGATGGAGACGGTGGCCACGGGGACGCCAGCCGGCATCTGCACGATCGAGAGCAGCGAGTCCATGCCGTCGAGGTAGGCGAGCGGCACGGGCACCCCCACGACGGGCAGGGTGGTGACCGCGGCGAGCATGCCGGGCAGGTGCGCGGCCCCGCCCGCGCCGGCGATCACCACGCGCAGACCGCGGTCCGCGGCGGTGCGGCCGTACGCGATCATCTTCTCCGGCTGYCGGTGGGCGGACACCACGTCGACCTCGACCGGGACGTCGAACTCCGCGAGCACCTCCGCGGCGGCCTTCATGACGGGCCAGTCCGAGTCCGACCCCATGACGATCCCCACCAGGGCCTGCGCTGCCATCACCGTCTCCGTCCGTGCACCTCATGAGCCACGGCGACGCCGCGCGCCCATCATGTCCCAGCCTCCGGGCCGTGCGGTCCCCTGTTCGCGTCAGGCGGACGCGTCTCCCCGCAGCACCGCCGCTGCGGCGATCGCCCGCCGCCGGACGTCGGCGAGGTCCTCGCCGCTGACGTTCACGTGCCCGAGCTTGCGGCCGGCGCGCACCTCCTTGCCGTACAGGTGCACCTTGGCGCCCGGGTCGAGCAGGGCGACGTCGGCCAGCGCCTCCGTGGGGTCCGCCAAGGTGCTGCCCAGCACGTTGGCCATCACGGTCCACGGCGAGCGTGCGGACGTGTCACCGAGCGGCAGGTCCAGCACGGCGCGCAGGTGCTGCTCGAACTGGCTGGTAACGGCGCCGTCGATGGTCCAGTGGCCGGAGTTGTGCGGCCGCATCGCCAGCTCGTTGACCAGCACCCGCGGTGGTCCGCCGGCGGCGTCCGCGACCTCGAAGAGCTCCACGGCGAGCACCCCGACGACGCCGAGCCCGTCGGCGATGCGCAGGGCCACGTCGACCGCCTCGGACTGCGTCGCCGGGTCCAGGTGCGGCGCCGGCGCGACGACCTCGGAGCACACGCCGTCGCGCTGCACCGACTCGACGACCGGCCACGTGCGCATCTCCCCGCTCGGCCGACGCGCCACCAGGACCGCCAGCTCGCGGGTGAACGGGACCTTCGCCTCCGCGAGCAGCGGCMCCCCGGTGCCGTCGGCGACGGCCGCGAACCAGTCTGCGACGTCGGCGGCGGTGCGCACGACGCGGACGCCCTTCCCGTCGTACCCCCCGCGGGCCGTCTTCACCACGGCCCGCCGGACGCCTCCAGGCGGTCGAGCAGCGCGTTCGGGACGTGCTCGTGCTCGAACGTCAGGGCGTCGGCACCGTCGACGAGGCGGACGATGGCGGCCTCGTCGGACGCGGCGCCGACCGGGGCGTCGACGACCACCTGGGCCGCCGACGACGTCGGGCTCTCGACGAGGACCCGCAGGTGGAGCCCGAGAGCGGTCGCCGCCGGCGCCATCATGCGGGCCAGCTGGCCACCTCCGACCACGGCCACCACGGGTGCTGTCACGGGCGACGACACTAGCCGAGGGTCCGGAGGGCGCCGAAACGCTTCGCCGCCGTCCCGGACAGGTATCACCCAGGATCGAGGGATATCCTCGGCGGACCGTACCGGCCGACCCACGCCCCGAGGAGCTCCGTGAGCGCGAGCGACGAGCTGACCGCCCCCGTGGCCGTCGTCGTCCCCGTCGTCCCCGCAGTCCGGGGCTCCGACCTGCGGGCGCGGGCGTACGAGCTGGCCCGCTTCCTGTCCGTCGGTGGCGTCGCGTTCGTCGTCGACCTCGGCCTGTTCAACCTGCTGCGCTTCGGACCGGGGCAGCTGCTCGAGCACAAGCCCCTCACCGCGAAGGTCATCTCCGTCGTCGCGGCGACCCTCGTCTCCTGGCTCGGCAACCGGCACTGGACGTTCTCGCACCAGCGCACGAGCCGCCCGACGCGCGAGCTCGTCGTGTTCGCCGTCATCAACCTCGTGTGCGCGGTCGTCCCGGTGCTGACGCTCGCGTTCTCGCACTACGCGCTCGGGCAGACCTCCGCCCTGGCGGACAACGTCGCCACGGTGCTCGGCATCGGCATCGGCACCGCCCTGCGGTACCTCGGCTACAAGCGCTGGGTCTTCACCGGCGCGCCGGTGCCCGTCGCGCCCTGACGGATCCGGTCAGGGGACGTCGGCCTGCACGATGACGGCGTCTCCGGACGCGGTCAGCACGCCGTCGGACGCGGGGGCGAAGGCGGCCTGGCCCCGCGTGAGCAGCGTCCGCCGGCCGTCCGCGGCATCGATCTCCACCTCACCCTCGAGGCAGAGCAGGATCCTCGGGCCGCGGCCGGGCAGCCGGGCAGGACCGTCGTCGGTGAGCCGGGTGACCGAGAGCTCGAAGTCGTCCACCGGCGCGTAGAAGATGCGGGTCGACGTGAACACCTTCTCCGGGGCGATCCGGATGGGCGGCGCCGCCACGCAGTCGACGTTGCGGAGCAGCTCGTCGACGTCGACGTGCTTGCTGGTCAGGCCCGCGCGCAGCACGTTGTCCGAGTTCGCCATGATCTCGACGCCCACCCCGTGCAGGTAGGCGTGGACCGTGCCGGCAGGCACGAACAGCGCCTCCCCGGGGCGCAGGGTCACCGGGTTGAGCAGGACCGAGGTGACCGCGCCGGGGTCACCCGGGAAGGCGGCGACCAGTCGCTTGACCGTCCGGTCGGTCCGCGGCGACGGTGAGCCGTCGGCCAGCCGGCGCGCGCACGCCTCCGCGAACTTGGCCACGTCGGCCTCCCCGGGACGAGTGTCCGGCCGCAGCAGCCACTCGAACGCGGCGCGGACGCCCTCGGAGGTCGGGTCCGCGACGAGGATCGCGTGGAGGTCCGCCGCGAGCGGCGTGTCGAGGCCGGCCAGGAGCTCGGCGGCCCGCCGGGGGGCGCGGAAGCCGACCATGGCGTCCAGCCGGCTGAGCGCGTAGACCATCTCCGGCTTGTGGTTGCGGTCCCGGTAGCTGCGCTCCGGCGCCGAGAGCGGGATGCCCGCCGCGTCCTCGGCCGCGAAGCCGGCGCGCGCGCGAGCGAGGGTGGGGTGCACCTGGAGCGACAGGGGCGCGTCCGCCGCGATGATCTTGAGCAGGTACGGCAGGTGCACACCGAACCGTGAGGTGACGTCCGGCCCCAGGTGGCGGTCGGGGTCCTCCTCGATGACCTCGTCCAGGCGTCGCGGGCCGTCGGCGGTCTGCGCGATCGCCGGGGCGCTCACGTGGGCGCCGAACCACGCCTCGGCCACCGGGCGCCCGTCCGGCACGGCGGCGAGCACGTCCGGGATCGCCGTCGTCGAACCCCAGGAGTAGCTCTGGGTGGCGGGCGTGATCCGGTACACGGTAGGCGTCTCCTGCTGGTCAGTGCTTCGTCGGCTTCGTGGGCCAGGCGTGGCATCACGGTATCTCGCACGGTCCTCGCCGAGGACCGACAGTCCAGGCGATGCGGGACGAGCGGGACAGGCGGATCAGCGGCGGCGCCGGTCCGGGCGCGCGGAGACGACCGCTCCGAGCGGCAGCACGACGTCGGGGCGCAGGGACGCCGGGACGCCGGACAGGAACAGCGCGAACACCGCGGGGCGGCGCTGCGCGAGCTCGAGCCGGCCCCCGTCGGCGGAGGCGAGGTCGCGAGCGAGCGCCAGACCGAGGCCGGTGCCCTTCCCCGAGGTGACGGAACGCTCGAAGATCCGGGGGGCGAGGTCGTCGGGGACGCCGGCTCCCTCGTCCGCCACCTCGATGACGACCGCACCCGAGGGACCTCCCGGACGGGACCGGACGGTCGTCGTCCCGGCACCGTGCTTCAGGGAGTTCTCGACGAGCGTGGCGATCACCTGCGCCAGCGCGCCGGGCGTCGCGAGCACCTGCGTCGCGCGGTCCACGTCGACGACGAGGCGGCGGCCGTTCGCCTGGAACGTCGGCTGCCACTCCTCCTCCTGCTGGTGCACCACCTCGAACAGCCGGACCGCCTCCGTGGTGCCGCCCGCGACGCGGCGCGAGCTCGCCAGCAGGTCGTCGACCACGCGGACGAGGCGCTCGACCTGCTCGAGCGAGATGCGCGCCTCCTCCCCCACGGTCGGGTCGTCGGTGGCGAGCATGATCTCCTCGAGCCGCATCGAGAGCGCGGTCAGGGGCGTCCGGAGCTGGTGGGAGGCGTCGGAGGCGAACTGTCGCTCGGCGGCAAGGCGGCCGGCCATCCGGTCGGCGCTGCGTGCGAGCTCGGCGGCGACCAGGTCGATCTCCTCGACCCCCGACGGCTCCAGGCGCGGTCGCACCTGCCCCGCACCCAGCTGCTCGGCCGAGGYGGCCAGGTAGACGAGCGGGGCCGTCAGTCGGTTGGCCTGCCAGATCGCCATGGCGATGCCCGCCGCGAAGGCGACGACGGCCGCCACGACGACCAGCGCGATCACCCGGGCACTGACCCAGAAGACGTCCCACCACGACACGTAGAGCGTGACCGTCGCGCCGGTGTCGGAGTCGACCTCCACGGACAGTGCGCGGCCGCTGATGCGGTCGCCCGCCCGGTACACCCCACCGTCCGGCGACTGCACGACGACGGAGGCGGGGATGTCCCCGGGACCACCCGCGTAGTTCTCGAACATGCGGTCGGTCAGAGTGATGTCCTGCTCCAGGCGGAAGTCCACCGCGCGGGCGGCGTCCGCGGCACGCGACTGCAGCGCCTGCATCTCGTTCTCGCGGACCAGCTGGGCACCGAGGAAGGCCAGGGGGAAGCCGAGCAGGACCACCGCGACGGTGACCGCCGCGATCGTCGCCTGCAGGACGCGACGACGCAAAGCTCAGGCCCGCTCGGACGCGCCCGCGCCGCCGGTCTCGAACCGGAAGCCCATGCCGCGCACCGTGGTGACGTAGCGGGGTGCGTTGGCGTCGTCGCCAAGCTTGCGGCGCAGCCAGGACACGTGCATGTCGAGCGTCTTGGTGGAGCCCGTCGGGTCCGAGCCCCAGACCTCGCGCATGAGAGTCTCGCGCGCCACGACGGTGCCCGCCGCGCCGACGAGCACACGCAGCAGGTCGAACTCCTTGGCGGTCAGGTGCAGCTCCCGCTCCCCCTGGAACGCGCGGTGGGCGGCCACGTCGACTCGCACGTTCTGCGCGTGCAGCTCGTCCTCGTCCGCCGGGTCGCCGACGCTGCGTCGCAGCAGCGCCCGCACCCGCGCCAGCAGCTCGGCGAGCCGGAACGGCTTGGTGACGTAGTCGTCGGCGCCCGCGTCCAGGCCGACCACGAGGTCCACCTCGTCGGCGCGCGCGGTGAGCACGAGCAGCGGCGTGGTCAGGCCGAGGTTGCGGATGGCGCGGGCGACGTCGAGGCCGTCCATGTCCGGCAGGCCGAGGTCGAGGACCACCAGGTCAGCTGCCGCGGCGCCGTCGATCGCACCTTGACCCGTGCCTTGCACGCGCACGTCGTAACCTTCACGCCCGAGGGCGCGGGCCAAAGGCTCGGCAATCGCGGGATCGTCCTCGGCCAGCAGCACCTGGGTCATTCGCCCATGCTAGGTCATGGGACGGTCTTGACCGCCACACGGGCACGCCCAGATGTCCACGTGAACCAGGTGCCCCCACGGGCGGACGGCCGAGGCGTTCGGGTCGTCCTGCGGGAGCACTCCCCCGGGCGTCGCCACGCCTACCCTCGTGGGGTGACGAGATGGGAGCGCCTGCTGCGCTGGGAGGAGTCCCACCGGTTCGCCATCGACGCCACCGGCACCGGCTTCCTGCTCGTCCTCATGGTCGTCACGGCAACGGACATCGTCGACGGTGCCAGCAACGCGATGCGGTCGTACGCGTCGCCGCTGATCTCCATCGCGGTTGTCGCCCCGCTGGCCTGGCGACGCGTGCGCCCGGCCGCGTCCGCCGCGGCGGTGTACACGGCGGCGCTGCTGCAGCTCGCGTTCTGGACCCCCCTCGTCGTGCCCGCGGACCTCGCCGTGCTGGTGGCCCTGTACTCCGTCACGGTGCACGGCCCACGGTGGGCGCACCGGGTGGCGATCGTGGGAGCACTCGTCGGCTCGGTGCTGCTGGGCCTGTCGATGTACGGCTGGTTCGACGTCCCCGGCACCGTCTCGACGGCTGTGTTCGCCGGCGTCGTCTCCCTGTCCGTGTGGGCGTTCGGCCTGGTCCGGCGGTCGCGCAGGGAGACCATCGAGGCGCTCGTCGACCGCGCGCGGCAGCTCGAGGTCGAGCGTGACCAGCAGTCGCAGATCGCGACGGCGGCGGAGCGCGCCCGCATCGCCCGCGAGATGCACGACATCGTCGCGCACTCCTTGACCGTGATGATCGCGCAGGCCGACGGGGGCAGGTACGCCGCCGACGCCGACCCCGGCGCCGCCATCCGCGCGCTGGGCACGATCGCCGAGACGGGCCGCGCGGCGCTCACCGACATGCGTCGCCTGCTCGGCGTCCTGCGCGGCAGCGACGAGCGCGAGCAGTCGACGGAGCTGCCCGGTCCCGGCGGGCTGGGCCACGGCGCCTCCCCGGGGTTCGCCCCGCAGCCGGCGGAGTCCGACATCGGCACCCTCGTCGACCAGCTCCGCGCCAGCGGCCTGCGCGCGTCGCTCGTGCGCATGGGCGAGCCCCGCAACCTCCCGCCAGGCGCCGGTCTGACCGTGTTCCGGATCGCTCAGGAGGCGCTGACCAACGTCCTCAAGCACGCGGGTCCCGACCCGTTGGTCACGGTGCTCGTCCAGTGGCTCCCGGACGGGATCGTGCTCGAGGTGACCGACGACGGCCGGGGCGCCTCCGCCGACTCCGACGGGCTCGGGCAGGGTCTGCTCGGGATGCGCGAACGCACCACGATGTTCGGCGGGACGGTCACCGCCGGCCCCCGACCGGGCGGCGGCTTCCGGGTCCGCGCCCAGCTACCCACCCCCGGGGACGCAGCGAGCAGTCGCACCCCCACCGACGAGAGGACCCCCGTGTCGCACAGCCAGGACGAGGCCACCCGATGAGCGAGCGCCCGATCCGCGTCGCGCTCGTGGACGACCAGCAGCTGGTCCGCGCCGGGTTCCGGATGGTCATCGACTCGCAGGCCGACCTCGAGGTCGTGCTCGAGGCCGGCGACGGGGCGCAGGCGGTCCGTGCGCTCGACCCCGCCGCGCGCACCGCGACCGGGCCGGTCGACGTCGTGCTCATGGACGTCCGCATGCCCACCATGGACGGCCTCACCGCGACGGCGCAGATCACCGCACGGGCCACCGACGACCTCCCGGCCCCCCGCGTGATCGTCCTGACCACGTTCGACCTCGACGAGTACGTCCTGTCGGCCATCCGCGCCGGCGCCAGCGGGTTCCTGCTCAAGGACGCGCCGCCCGAGGAGATGCTCGGCGCCATCCGCACGGTCCACCGCGGGGACGCCGTGATCGCCCCGTCCAGCACCAAGCGCCTGCTCGAGCACCTGGTCACCGCCCTGCCGCCGGACGAGCCCGGCGCCCCGACCGACCCGGCACGTCTCGCCGTGGCGGACCTCACCGACCGCGAGCGCGAGGTCCTCGTCCTCATGGCGCGCGGCCGCTCCAACACGGAGATCGGGTCCGACCTGTTCGTCGCCGAGGCCACCGTCAAGACGCACGTCGGCCGCATCCTGGCCAAGCTGCACGCCCGCGACCGGGTGCAGGCCGTCGTGGTCGCGTACGAGACCGGTCTGGTGCGGCCCGGCTCCTGATGGGCCCACGGGATGACGGACGACCCCACCACGGCCTGATGTGCGCGGTGCGGCGGCGTCCGTAGCGTCGGACGCGTCATCACCGCCTCGAAGGAGCTCTCGTGGACACCACCGTCTTCCGCCCGCTGGACACCCCGCACACCCCCGCCACGGTGGCGGTGAGCGCGCGGTCGCTGACCAAGGTCTACGGGAAGGGCGCCGCCGAGGTCCGGGCGCTCGACGGCGTCGACGTCGACTTCGCGGCCGGCGCGTTCACCGCGATCATGGGCCCGTCGGGGTCCGGCAAGTCGACGCTCATGCACGTCCTGGCGGGGCTCGACGGAGCCACCGCGGGCACCGCCCGGCTCGGCGCCACGGAGATCACGTCTCTCGACGACACCGCGCTGACGCGCCTGCGCCGGGACCGCGTCGGGTTCGTCTTCCAGAGCTTCAACCTGCTGCCGATGTTCACTGCCGAGCAGAACATCCTGCTGCCGCTCGAGCTGGCGGGGTCGGCGGTCGACCGGGAGTGGTTCGACACCCTCGTGTCCACGCTCGGGCTGGGTCAGCGCCTGACGCACCGGCCCGCCGAGCTGTCCGGTGGGCAGCAGCAGCGGGTGGCCATCGCCCGGGCGCTCATCGCCAAGCCGGAGGTCGTCTTCGCCGACGAGCCGACGGGCAACCTCGACTCGCGCTCGGGCGCGGAGGTGCTCAGCTTCCTGCGCCGCTCGGTGCGCGAGCTGGGACGCACGATCATCATGGTCACGCACGACCCGACGGCCGCCGCGTACGCGGACCGGGTGGTCCTGCTCGCCGACGGCCGGATCGCGGGCGACATCGCCGACCCGACGCCGGAGTCGGTGCTCATGGGCCTCGAGGCCCTCCGCACGCTCGACCAGGTGGCCCTCTGATGCTGCGACTCACCCTGGCGCAGATGCGCCGCAGCCTCGGTCGACTGACCGCCGCCGCCGTCGCGATCGCGATCGGCACGGCGTTCCTGGCCACCACCCTGCTCGCCGGCAACGTCATGACCCGCACCGGGTACGACGCGGTGACGGCGACCTACGCCGACGCCGACATCGTGGTGAACGGCGAGCTCACCCCTGCCCAGCTGGACGACGTGCGCGCCCTGGCGGACGTGCAGTCCGCCGAGGTGCTCGCCCCGACCGGCATCGAGTTCCGCAAGGGGGGCACGAGCCGCTGGGAGCTCGTGCTGCCCACCACGGACGATCCCCGTCTGAGCTCGCTCGCGGTCGAGGACGGTGACCTGCCGTCCGCCACGGGCGAGGTCGCCCTGCCCGCCGCGGCGGCGAAGGCGCTCGGCGTCGGCGTGGGGGACACGGTGCAGGTCCGGTGGACCACGCCCGTGCCCAGCGACGAGTCCACCGCGGAGGCGGGCGCCGACGCGCCCACCCTGACCGAGGAGACCTGGGAGACCGTCGACGACGACGTGCTGGTGACCGGCATCGCGTCGGACCGGTCGAACGCCTGGTCGCAGGCGGGTGGGGCCGGTCTGGTCACCACCGCGGACCTGCTGCGCTGGACCGGGACCGACTCCGTCACCGAGCTCGGCTCGGACATCCTGGTGGTCGCGAGCCCGGGAGTGAACCCTGAGGCGCTCCGCGACGAGCTCGCACCCGTCGTCCCGGGGGCCTCGGTGCTCACCAAGGACCAGGCGGCCGCCGAGGCGGTCTCGCAGTTCTCCGACGGTGGGAACGTGCTGGTCACCATCGTCCTGGGCTTCGCGTCCGTCGCGCTGCTCGTCGCCGCGCTCGTCATCGCCAACACCTTCCAGGTGCTCGTCGCGCAGCGCACCCGCACGCTGGCGCTCCTGCGCTGCGTCGGTGCCGGCAAGGGGCAGCTGCGCCGCTCCGTGCTGACGGAGGCGGCGATCCTCGGGTCCACCGCGTCCGTGGTCGGCCTCGTCTTCGGGCTGGTGCTCGGCCAGACGGCGCTGATCGTGCTGGGTCGGCTGGACCTCGGCGTCCCCCTGCCCAGCACCATCGAGATCACGCTGCCCGTGGTGCTGGTGCCCCTGCTCGTGGGCACGCTCGTCACCGTGCTCGCGTCGCTGGTCCCGGCACGGGAGGCGACGAGGGTCTCCCCGATCGCGGCACTGCGTCCGGCGGACGCCCCTGCCGTCGGCGCCCGTGCCGGTCGCGTCCGGCTCGCCGCGTCGCTCCTGCTCATGGTGGGCGGCGTCGGAGTCCTGCTGCTCACGACCGGGCTGGCCACCGCGGGCGGCGCGGACCCCACGCTGCTGCTGGGCGTCGGCGTGCTCGCCGGCGCGCTCTCCTTCGTCGGCCTCCTGCTCGGTGCGGTGTTCTGGGTCCCGAAGGTCGTCTCGCTCGCCGGGCGACTGCTGGCCCGCACCGGGACCAGCGCCCGCCTCGCCGCGGCGAACACGGTCCGCAACCCGCGCCGGACCGCTGCGACGAGCACAGCCCTGCTCATCGGCGTCACCCTCGTCGCGATGATGAGCACGGGTGCCGCGAGCGCCCGGGTGTCGCTTGCCCAGGAGCTGGACGAGCACTTCCCCGTGGACCTGACGGTCGACGCGTCGGTGCTGGGTGCTGACGCGGCCCTGCCCGCCGACGTCACCGACGCCGTGTCCGGAGTCGGCGGGGTGGACACGGTGCTCGAGATGCGTGCCGCACCGGTGATGCTGGCGGAGGACACGTGGATCACGGTCGTCGCGCCCGCCGCGGGCGCCGCCACGGACGTCCTGCGCGATCCGCGCACCGCGGACGGCCTGGCCGACGGCACGCTTCTCCTGCCCAAGCAGTACGCCGAGCAGGCCACGGATGCGACCGTTCCGGTGTCCGCCTACGCGACCCCGTGGGACACCTCCGAACCCGCACCCGGTGGTGCACAGGTCCCGCTCGAGCTGGTGGCGACCGACCTCGGCGGGATCTACGGGCTCGTCACGCCGGCCACCCTCGAGGCGCTGGCGCCCAGCGCACCCGTGTCGATGCTCTGGGTGGCGCTCGACCCCGACGCCGACGCGGCGCTCGTGCTCCAGGACGTCCGGTCGGCGCTGCCCGACACCCCCGCGGAGGTCAGCAGCGCCGGCGCCCAGCGCGCGGGCGACGAGGCGGTCATCGACTCGCTCCTCGCGATCGTGGTCGGGCTGCTGGGCGTGGCCGTCGTGATCGCCCTCATCGGCGTCGCGAACACCCTGTCGCTCTCGGTCCTGGAGCGGCGCCGCGAGTCGGCGACCCTGCGGGCGATCGGGCTGTCCCGACGCCAGCTGCGCTGGATGCTCGCGGTCGAGGGGATGCTCATCGCCGGCGTCGGCGCGGTGATCGGTGCCGGGCTCGGGCTGCTGTACGGCTGGGCCGGTGCGGTCGTCGTGTTCGGCGAGGTCGGGGACGTGGTCCTGGTGATCCCGTGGCCCCACCTCGCGCTCCTGCTGGCCGTGGCCATCGGTGCGGGACTGGTCGCCTCGGTGCTGCCGGGACGGTCCGCCGCCCGGACCTCACCCGTTGCGGCCCTCGCGGTCGACTGAGCCGCTCGCCCGCAGGCCCACCGAGACGACCGGTGGGCCTGTGGGCGGTGCGCTCGCTCCCGCACGCGGGCACGACCCCGTCCGTGCGGACCGGCTGCGCGGCAGGGTCGTCGCGTGCGGTTCACCCTGCTCCACCCCGACCCGGCCCGCGGTCCCGGGCTCCACGCCACCGACGTCGAGGCGGACGCCGGCACCGCCCTGTCCGTGCTTCGACCCGCCCTGGCCCGGGTGAGCGGCTACGCGGGATGGACCAGCGCCGGAGTGCGCCCCGCCGTCGGCGACGCGGTGCTCGACGAGCACCACACGGTCGGGCAGCCTCCGTTCCTGGACGGGTGCGTGCTGCGCACGGAGCCGGGGCCGCGCCCGTCGGTCGCCCTCTCCGTGGCGTCGGCGTGGCACGTCGCGGTCGTCGCCGGGCCTGACAGCGGAGGCCTCGTCGCGGTTCCGACGGACGCAACCGTGACCGTCGGGCCGGCGGGCTCCGCCTTGGCCGTGCACGACGCGACACTCCCCGTCGTGCAGGTCCGGTCCCGGCGAGGGCGGGTGCAGACGCGGACCGGTCGCCTGGGTCGCTGGAGCCGATGGCACCCCGGGCGCCCGCGTCGGCTCGGCAGCACCACGCTCGTCCTGCGCGAGGCGCCCGGCACCGCGCCGGAGGTCGCCGTGGTCGATCCGGCACCGGCCGCTCGCCCGGCCACCTGGCTCACCCCGCTGGTCGGCTCCGTGGCCCTCGCGGCGGCGCTGCGCCAGCCGCTGCTGGCCCTCGTGGGTCTGACCGTCC